>CAVALT010000015.1:14169-14626 GCA_963589455.1 Clostridiales bacterium | reverse complement strand
CTGCCTATTGCCATACGCATGGTTTATCAGGTATCAAAGGCTGTAAATATACCGGTTGTAGGTCTCGGCGGAATCTCGAAGGCAGAGGATGTTCTGGAGATGATGATGGCAGGTGCCTGCGCAGTTGAGGTTGGCGCGGCTAATCTGACAGAGCCCTACGCCTGCAAAAACATAATCGACAGGCTTCCTGAGGTTATGGATAAGTACGGAATAAAGAATATAACGGATATTATAGGCATTTCACATTGAGCTGATGACCTGGATATGAGGGAAATAGTTATGAATAAGGATGTTATAATCGCATGTGATTTTTCAAGCGCAGAGGCGTGCTACAGCTTTCTTGATAAATTTACTGACGTTAAGCCCTTTGTAAAGATCGGAATGGAGCTGTTCTATGCCGAGGGGCCTCAGATTGTCAAGGGTATAAAGGAAAGAGGACACAAAATCTTTCTGGATC
>CAVALT010000015.1:13512-14159 GCA_963589455.1 Clostridiales bacterium | reverse complement strand
CTGGATCTCAAGCTGCACGATATTCCAAATACAGTAAAAAAGGCTATGGCAGTTCTTTCTGCATTGGATGCAGATATAGTCAACTGTCATGCTGCAGGAACCAGAGCTATGATGGAGGCGGCACTTGAGGGACTTAAGCGTCCTGACGGCAGCAGACCGCTGCTGATTGCTGTCACACAGCTTACGAGCACGGATCAGGAGGCTATGACAGATGAGCTTCTTATTGATAAGCCGATAAATGAGGTTGTAATGAAGTATGCCAGAAATGCAGCTGCAGCTGGGCTTGACGGAGTAGTATGCTCACCGAGAGAGGCTGCAGATGTTCATGCAGCATGCGGCAGCAGCTTTCTTACCATTACTCCGGGCATACGCTTTGCAGACAGCGAGAAGGGGGATCAGAAGCGTATCATGACTCCGGCGGATGCAGCCCTGGCAGGATCGGATTATATAGTAGTGGGACGTCCGATAACAGCAGCTGCTGATCCTGTTGCAGCTTACAAGAGATGCGTGAAGGATTTTCTCGGCACCGAGCTCTGATTGCAGCTTAAAGAAACGCGGATTTAATCAGCATTTACTTAAATAAGAGGAATGGTAACTGTTTAGCACCAATCTCGAATTTGCTCCGCAAATTCGAGATGTAGCTGGCC
>CAVALT010000015.1:6052-13502 GCA_963589455.1 Clostridiales bacterium | reverse complement strand
TTGGGAGCAAAAAGGTATTTCACATTACAAGGAGATAAAAATGCAGAATCGAGAGACACTTATCGCAAGAGACCTTCTTAAGATACAGGCGGTTTTTTTTAAGCCGGATGACCCTTTTACATGGGCAAGCGGAATAAAAAGCCCGGTATACTGTGACAATAGACTTACACTTACTGCACCTGAGGTTCGAGATGATGTTGAGTACGGACTTGCAGAGCTTATAAAGGAAAATTATCCGGATGCCGAGGTGCTTATGGGCACATCGACCGCAGGAATTGCGCATGCAGCTATCACGGCGCATATACTCAATCTGCCTATGGGCTATGTCAGAAGCGGAGCCAAGGATCACGGCCGCAAAAATCAGATAGAGGGCAGACTTGAGAAGGGACAGAAGGTTGTAGTTGTTGAGGACCTTATCTCTACAGGAGGAAGCGTTATCGAGGTAGTGGAGGTGCTGAGAGCGGCAGGAGCAGAGGTGCTTGGCATCGTAAGCATTTTCACCTACGGAATGCAGAAGAGCATTGACAGACTCGCAGAGGCAAAGGTCAAAAATGTTTCACTGACCAATTTTGATATCATTGCAGCAGTTGCAGCGCAGATGGATTATATAAGGGATGAGGACATTAAGCGTCTCATTGCCTTCAGAAATAATCCGGGTGATGAAGCCTGGATGCAGGCCTGAGAGCATAGGAGGTTAATGTAATGGTCAGAAATATACTTGATGTTGTAGATCTTTCTGTCGACGAGATAGATAAGCTTATAGCTCTTGCATGCGATATTATTGAGCATCCTGAGAATTATTCCGAGCGATGCCGCGGAAAAAAACTCGCCACCCTGTTTTTTGAGCCTTCAACACGTACAAGACTTAGCTTTGAGGCTGCAATGTATGAGCTTGGAGGAAATGTACTGGGCTTCTCTGAGGCACAGAGCTCATCAGCCTCTAAGGGTGAGAGTGTTGCAGATACCGCAAGGGTAGTAAGCTGCTATGCAGATATTATAGCCATGCGTCATCCGAAGGAGGGAGCACCGAGGGTTGCAGCTGCAAATGCTTCTGTTCCGGTTATTAATGCAGGTGACGGCGGACATAATCATCCGACACAGACACTTACAGACCTCTTAACCATTTACAGGGAAAAGGGAAGACTCAAGGATCTTACAGTAGGCTTCTGCGGAGACCTTAAGTTCGGCCGTACCGTTCACTCGCTTATAAATGCCCTTTCAAGATATACAGGCATAAAGATAGTGCTCATATCACCTGAGGAGCTTAAGCTTCCAAGCTATGTCAAGAAGGATGTGCTTAAGGACAATGATATTCCTTATGTTCAGACCACGGATCTCGAATCAGTTATGCCGGAGCTGGATATCCTGTATATGACCAGAGTTCAGAAGGAGCGCTTCTTCAACGAGGAGGATTATCTGAGACTTAAGGACAGCTATGTTCTCAATATGAAGAAGCTTGAAAATGCAAAGCCGGATCTCTGCATACTGCATCCGCTTCCTAGAGTCAACGAGATAAGCCGTGAGGTTGATGATGATCCGAGAGCCTGCTATTTCAAACAGGTGCTTAACGGCAAATATATAAGAATGGCTCTTATGCTCACACTTCTTGAGGAGGCAGACAGATGAAGATAGATTCGATTCAGAACGGCATTGTAATAGATCATATCAGTGCAGGGCATGCAATGGAGCTTTATGATCTTCTTAACCTTAAGGATGTGAGCTGCTCTGTGGCAATGCTGATGAATGTAAGCTCAAGCAAAATGGGCAAGAAGGATATTATAAAGCTTGATGCTGCAATTCCTGTTAATCTGGATGTTATCGGCTATGTAGACCCAGGTGCTACAGTCAACTATATCAGGGACGGAGTTCTTGATCACAAGGAGACCATAGAGATACCGAAGCTTCTGAAAAATGTTATAAAATGCAAAAATCCGCGCTGCATAACGAGTGTCGAGCAGGAGCTTGATCAGGTATTTAAGCTTACTGACGAAGCTGATAAGGTTTATCGCTGCATTTACTGCGAAACAAGAGCAAGCAGCAGAAAATAGGAAAACAACAATTAGAGCATTTATTACGCCGGATTTGCAGATTTGTATTGCAATGCAGAAAATTCATAAAAGCAGCAATTTTATATGCAAATCCGTGCATTTCATCGGAGGCAATTATGGAAATGCTGATTAATAGACATTTCCATGATCATCAGGATATATAGAGGAGGTAAGGCGAGATGAAAAAGGTTGGAATTATCATGGGCAGCGACAGCGATATGCCTGTCATAGAAAAGGCTGTTGATGTGCTTAAGCAGCTTGAGATACCATATGAGGTACACATTTATTCTGCACACAGAACGCCTGTGGAGGCAAGAGATTTTGCACTTAATGCAAGAGATAACGGCTTTGGTGTGCTTATAGCTGCTGCCGGTATGGCAGCTCATCTTGCAGGTGCGATTGCAGCAAATACTACACTTCCTGTTATAGGCATACCGTGCAAGGGTCCTGTATTTGACGGTATGGATGCTCTGCTTTCAACTGTCCAGATGCCGACAGGCATACCTGTAGCTACGGTAGCTGTTAATGCAGGGGGAAATGCGGCTCTGCTTGCTGCAGAGATACTTGCAGTAGCTGATGACGGAATCCGCAGAAAGCTTGATGAGAAGCGCAGATCAGATGCTGCAAAGGTGCTTGCAAAGGACAGGGATATTGCTTCAAAGCTGTAAATTCCTTGAAGCTGTAATTCAGTTTTGGTATGATTGACCGTATAAAGTTGGGGGCAAATATTTTGACCCCAACATCTTAATATATAAATCCCGAAAGGAACGGCTTATGAATAATTCTCATTCCGCAGCATATGCAGCTGCAGGCGTTAATATTGAGGCAGGCTATGAGGGCGTTAAGCTCATGAAGAAGCATGTCGACAGAACTGTTATCGACGGAGTTGTGTCGGATATAGGCGGCTTCGGCGGCTTATTTATGCCGAACATAAGCGGCATGAAGGAGCCTGTGCTTGTTTCAGGCACCGACGGAGTAGGAACCAAGCAGAGAATAGCACAGCTTATGGATAAGCATGATACAGTCGGAATAGACTGTGTTGCAATGTGCGTAAATGATGTAGTATGCGTAGGCGCAAAACCGATTTTCTTTCTTGATTACATTGCCATAGGCAAAAATGATCCGGTTAAGGTTGCCGAGCTTGTATCAGGAGTAGCTGAGGGCTGCGTGCAGTCAGGCTGTGCACTTATCGGAGGAGAAACTGCAGAGCATCCCGGAACCATGGCAGCAGATGATTATGATCTTGCAGGCTTCACTGTAGGTATTGTTGATAAGAAGGATATCATCGATAAGAATAAAATGAAGCCGGGTGATGTCATAGTAGCTCTCGCTTCAAGCGGCATACATTCAAACGGATATTCTCTGGTCCGCAAGGTATTTGATATAGAGCATGCAGATCTCGGAAAGCATATCTATGAGCTTGGAACAAGCCTTGGCGAGGCTCTGCTTACACCGACCAGGATATATGTTAAGCCTGTTTTAAAGGCACTTGAGGTATCTGAGATACACGGAATAAGTCATATCACCGGCGGCGGCTTTTATGAAAATATACCGAGATCCATTCCGGACGGACTTAAGGCTGTAATTGACAGGAAGTCTATTGTGATTCCTCCGATCTTCAGTCTTCTTCAGAGAGAGGGCAATATTGATGAGCGTGATATGTTCAACACCTACAATATGGGAGTAGGCATGAGCATTGCAGTATCACAGGATAGTGCTGATGCCTGCATGGAGGCACTGAAGGCTGCAGGTGAGACTGCATATGTCATTGGTGAAATTGCAGCATCGGATTCTGATGAGAAGATTTGCTTCAGGAGCTGATGATGACGGCTGACAGATCACATAATAAGGATAATATTATATCTGCTGCAGCACCTGCGACAGCTGAAGAGCCAGTTCGCATTGCTGTGCTTGTGTCAGGCGGAGGAACAAACCTGCAGGCACTTATAGATTCAGAAAAAAGCGGAATTATCAGGCACGGAAGCATCCGCCTTGTTGTATCCAATAATAAGGATGCATATGCACTTACACGCGCATCAAAGGCAGGAATTGAGACGGAGGCATTTTCCGCAAAGGAGCTCGGAGGACAGACTGCCTTCGAGGACAGGCTGATTGAGACTCTTGAGAGACACGGCATAGAGTTGATTGTGCTTGCAGGCTTTATGAGCATACTCAGCAAGCGATTTACAGACAGGTATTCAGGACGCATTATTAATATACATCCGTCACTGATACCGTCATTCTGCGGGAAGGGCTTCTACGGACTGCATGTACATGAGGCAGCTCTCGCTTACGGTGTTAAGGTAACCGGCGCTACTGTACACTATCTTAATGAGATACCTGACGGCGGAGAGATAATCATGCAGAAGGCTGTAGCTGTACACAAGGGAGATACACCTGAGGTGCTGCAGAGGAGAGTCATGGAGCAGGCTGAATGGAGGATACTTCCGAGAGCTGCCGAGAAGGTTGCGGCAAGGCTTATGAAGGAGAGAAGGCTGCAGGCATCAGTCAGGTGATTCAAGGTGATTTGCATTTGATTGGCATCGGCGCATAACGCATTGCGAAGCAATGCAGTGTATGGTACTGGTGCTGAACAGTTACGGTGATTTGATGAAAGGAAAAAACCGATGAACGTATATGAGATTGGCTCAATTGCCGATAAGCTTAAGTCAAATACATATCCTGGCAGAGGAATTATACTTGGCATAACACCTGACGGTACGAGAAGGGTTGCTGCTTATTTTATTATGGGCAGAAGCACCAACAGCCGCAACCGTATTTTCAGGACCGAGCCTGACGGCATCAGCACAGAGGCCTTTGATCCTTCGCTGCTGGAGGATCCCAGTCTTATCATATATCATCCGGTAAGAGAGCTTGGCGACAGCCTTATTGTAACCAACGGCGATCAGACGGACACTGTATATGAATTAATGAGCAAGGGAGCGAGCTTTGAGGATGCCCTTAGGACACGTGAGTTTGAGCCGGACGGACCGAACTGGACTCCGCGCATATCCGGCATACAGGATTCTTACGGCGCATACAGGCTATCCATACTTAAGTCAGCCGACCCGGAGGGAAGTGCGTGCGTCAGACAGTTTTTCGAGTATCCTCCGATAGCAGGACTCGGACATTTTATACATACCTATGTTACCGACGGCACTCCTATACCTACATTTACTGGAGAGCCCGAGAGGATTGCACTTAGTGATGATATGGATGAGTTTACCGATATGCTTTGGAGCAGCATGAACAGCGACAACAGGATATCGCTTTTTGTCCGTTATACTGATATTGAGGATGGTTCATATGAGCAGGCAGTTATAAATGCTCATGAGATGGAGGACTGACATTGAACGAATTAGAGCTTAAATACGGATGCAATCCGAATCAGAAGCCGGCGAGAATATTCATGAAGGACGGCTCAGAGCTTCCGATAGAGGTGTTAAACGGAAGACCGGGATATATTAATTTCCTGGATGCCTTTAATTCCTGGCAGCTTGTAAAGGAGCTTAAGGAGGCAACAGGACTTCCGGCAGCTGCTTCATTCAAGCATGTTTCCCCGGCAGGAGCAGCAGTAGGCAGAGAGCTTTCAGATATTGACAGAGAGATATATTTTGTTGACCCTGCTCTGAAGCTCAGTCCAGTTGCCTGTGCCTATATCAGGGCAAGAGGTGCAGACAGACTATGCTCCTACGGTGATTGGGCCGCACTGAGCGATATCTGTGATGAGGCAACAGCACTTTATCTTAAAGAAGAGGTTTCAGATGGAATCATTGCGCCAGGGTATACTGATGAGGCACTCAGCATACTTAAAACAAAGAAAAAGGGCAATTACAATATTATAAAGATAGACCCGGAATATACATCGGCTCCGACCGAGCTTAAGGATGTATTCGGAGTTACATTTGAACAGGGACATAATAATTTCAGGATAGACGGGTCGCTGTTTGGAAATATAGTATCAGCCAATAAGCAGCTTCCAGAGGAAGCACTTACTGATATGATTGTTGCCTTGATCACACTCAAATATACACAGTCCAATTCAGTAGTATATGTTAAGGATGGTCAGGCGATAGGCGTCGGAGCAGGACAGCAGAGCCGCATACACTGCACAAGGCTTGCAGGAAGCAAGGCTGACAACTGGTACATCAGACAGCATCCGAAGGTAAGAGGTCTTCAGTTCATTGACGGTATAAGACGTCCGGACAGAGATAATGCAATAGATGTATATACCTCTGATGAATATGAGGACGTATTAAGGGACGGAGAGTGGCAGCTTCGCTTTAAGGTTAAGCCGGAGCCGCTTACCAGAGAGGAGCGTATTGCCTGGGTAGCCGGACAGAGCGGAGTAACTGTTGGCTCGGATGCATTCTTCCCGTTCGGAGATAATGTTGAACGTGCACGCAAATCAGGTGTAAGCTATATAGCTGAGCCGGGCGGCTCCATCAGGGATGACAATGTAATTGAAACAGCCGATAAATATAATATGGTACTCGCATTTACAGGAATGCGTCTGTTCCATCACTAAGTCCAGTTTATACATTATTAAGGAGTTAGAATGAATATCCTTGTCGTAGGCGGAGGCGGACGCGAACACGCCATAATCAAGAAACTTAAGGAAAATAAAAATATCACCAGGATTTATGCACTTCCGGGAAACGGAGGAATTTCTGCAGATGCGGAGTGCGTGGATATAGGAGCAAAGGATATAGATAAGATCACAGAGTTTGCTGCGTCACACGCAATTGACTATGCAGTGGTTGCTCCTGATGATCCGCTGGTGCTTGGATGCGTTGACAGGCTTGAGGCTGTTGGAATTCCATGCTTCGGACCGAGAGCCAATGCAGCAGTAATTGAGGGCTCCAAGGTTTTTTCCAAGGAGCTTATGAAGAAGTATCATATACCGACTGCGGCCTATGAGGTATTTGATGACATGGATGCAGCACTTGATTATATTGAGACAACATCTGTTCCGGTTGTCATTAAGGCTGACGGACTCGCACTCGGCAAGGGAGTGGTAATTGCCGAGACTAAAAATGCTGCAAAGGCTGCAATCATTGATATGATGCAGAATAAGGTCTTCGGAGCCAGCGGAGATCATATAGTAATTGAGGAATTCCTTGAGGGACCGGAGGTTTCCGTGCTTTCATTTACCGACGGAAAAACTGTGGTTCCGATGATATCCTCTATGGATCACAAAAGAGCAGGCGACAATGATACCGGACTTAATACCGGAGGCATGGGCACCATAGCTCCTAATCCATACTATACGCCTGAGATTGCGGCAGAATGCATGGAGACCATATTCAAGCCGACAATTGAAGCAATGAACAGCGAGGGACGAACCTTCAAGGGCTGTCTTTATTTCGGTCTGATGCTGACAAAGAACGGACCTAAGGTTA
>CAVALT010000015.1:0-5971 GCA_963589455.1 Clostridiales bacterium | reverse complement strand
GTTTCGGAGATCCGGAGACTCAGGTCGTACTGCCCCTGCTCGAATCAGATCTGTTAAGCGTAATGCAGGCTGTTACAAATGAATGCTTAAGCGATATTGAGGTCAGCTTCAGCAATAAGTCGGCCTGCTGCGTTATTGCAGCCTCCGAAGGATATCCAAAGTCCTATGACAAGGGACTTGAGCTTACCATTCCTTCAGACATAGCCGATAAGGTCTATGTTGCAGGAGCAAAGCTTTCAGACGGTAAGCTTGTTACTAACGGTGGCAGGGTCTTAGGCTGCACGGCGGTTGCAGATACACTTAAGGACGCAATAGAAGGGGCCTACAGAATAGTTGACAGAGTGGAATTTGCCAACAAATACTACAGGCATGATATAGGCGCAAGAGCACTTAAGGCTCTGCACTGATATACCGGAGGAGATAGATACATGGTATTCAGAATTTTCGTAGAAAAGCACAGGGAGTTTGCACACGAGGCCTCATCTCTGCTTAATGAAGCAAGAAATATTCTTGAGATCAGAGGACTTAAGGACGTTCGCATTTTCAATAGATATGATGCAGAAAATATTGATGAGGACCTGTTTCAGTATGCAGTCAGGACAGTCTTTTCCGAGCCGCAGGTAGATACCTGCTACACTGAGCCTGATCTGAAGGATGCCGTAAGCTTTGCAGTTGAATATCTTCCGGGACAGTTTGACCAGCGTGCTGATTCTGCTGCACAGTGTATTCAGATTATTTCACAGAAGGAAAGGCCGCTTGTTCGTTCAGCCAAGGTTTATGCACTTTACGGAGAGCTCTCAGATGAGGATGTTGCTGCGATAAAGCATTATGTTATAAACCCGGTAGAAGCAAGAGAGGCAGGCTTTGAGCTGCCGGAGACACTTAAGGCAGATTACGATATACCTACGACAGTAAAGACACTTACCGGCTTCAGAGAGTATTCACGCGAGGAGCTCGAGCAGTTTATAGCAGATAACGGTCTTGCAATGGATATCGACGATATACTGTTCTGCCAGAAGTATTTTAATGATGAGGAGCACAGGGATCCGACCATTACCGAGATCAAGATGATCGATACCTACTGGTCAGATCACTGCCGTCATACTACCTTTAATACAATCATTGATAAGGTAAGCTTTGAGGATGAGCTGCTTGAGAAGAGCTACAACCGTTATCTTGAATGCCGCAGGGAGCTCGGACGTACAAAGCCGGTAACCCTTATGGATATAGGTACGCTTGCAGCGAAGGTGCTTAAGGCAGAGGGCAGACTGGACAAGCTCGATGAGTCAGAGGAGATCAATGCATGTACTGTCAAGATAAATATTGATGCAGACGGTGTAACAGAGCCCTGGCTGCTGCTCTTTAAAAATGAAACACATAATCATCCTACGGAGATCGAACCGTTCGGCGGTGCAGCAACCTGTATCGGAGGAGCAATCAGAGATCCGCTTTCAGGACGATCATATGTTTATGCTGCGATGCGTGTAACAGGAGCTGCAGATCCGCTCAAGCCGGTCAGCGAGACCATTCCGGGCAAGCTTCCTCAGCGTAAGATTGTTGCTACTGCAGCTAACGGATATTCCTCATACGGAAATCAGATAGGACTTGCCACAGGACAGGTAGAGGAGATATATCATCCGGGCTATGAGGCTAAGCGCATGGAGATAGGTGCTGTTATAGCTGCTGCTCCGGCTGCAAATGTGCGCCGTGAGAGACCGGCCCCGGGAGACATTGTCATTTACCTTGGCGGAAGCACCGGACGTGACGGCATCGGAGGAGCAACAGGCTCATCCAAGGCACACAATGCTCATTCTGTAGAAAACTGCGGAGCAGAGGTTCAGAAGGGAAATGCACCAGAGGAAAGAAAGCTTCAGCGTCTTTTCCGAAATGAAGAGGCCTCAAGGCTTATAAAGCGCTGCAATGATTTCGGTGCAGGCGGTGTGTCTGTAGCTATAGGAGAGCTTGCCGACGGACTTGACATAGATCTTAATGCAGTACCTAAAAAGTATGAGGGACTTGACGGAACTGAGCTTGCAATAAGCGAGTCTCAGGAGCGTATGGCAGTTGTAGTTGCACCGGAGGATGCTGATAGATTCATGCAGCTTGCTGCCGCAGAGAATCTGCAGGCCTGCCGCGTTGCCGTTGTAAAGGCAGATCCGAGACTTACCATGAGCTGGAACGGCAGCAGGATTGTAGATGTGAGCCGTGCCTTCCTTGATACAAACGGAGCACCTAAGCACATTGAGGTGCATGCCGGAGCTCCGGAGCTTAAGGAAACAGTCCGAAAGGGAGATTTCCTTGAGAATCTTAAGGCTGTTGCATCGGATCTTAACTGCTGTTCAAAGAGAGGGCTTTCGGAGCGGTTTGACTCGACTATCGGAGCAGGTACCGTTCTTATGCCATTCGGAGGAAAAAATCAGCTTACTCCCATACAGGCTATGGTTAATAAAATCTCGGTTGAGAAGAAGCATACTGATAGCTGCTCGCTTATGGCCTGGGGCTATGATCCGTTTATAACCGAGCAGAGCCCGTATTACGGAGCATATTATGCAGTTACGGATTCTATCTGCAAGCTGATAGCAACAGGAGCCGAGTTTAAGGATATTTATCTTACCTTCCAGGAGTATTTTGAAAAGCTTGGAAAGGATCCTGAAAAATGGGGCAAGCCGTTTGCGGCACTGCTCGGAGCCTTCAGAGCACAGACAGAGTACGGCTGTGCGGCTATCGGAGGCAAGGATTCCATGTCAGGAACCTTTGAGGATATTCATGTTCCGCCGACACTCTGTTCCTTTGCGGTTACTACTGAAAAGACGGAGGATATAGTTTCTCCTGAATTTAAGGGAGCAGGCCATAAGGTTATACGCATTGCTCCGAAATACGGCAGCGACGGACTTCCTGAGGCAGAGTCACTTAAGGCAGTATTTGCTGAGGTGACCAAACTCTTAAGAGGCAAAAAGGCTGTGGCTGCATATACTCCTGGCATCGGAGGAATTGCAGAGGCCATTATGAAGATGAGCTTCGGAAACAACATCGGATTCAGCTTTGATGAGAAATTAAGCCAGGATACGATATTTGAGAAGCGTTACAATACCTTCCTTCTTGAGCTTACTGAGGCTGATGCTTATAAGACCTCAGATGAATATGAGGTAAGCCTCATCGGTGAGACAGCTGAAAAGGCCGAGATCAGATATAAGTCTGAGTCTGCAGAGCTTCACGAGCTTCTGGAGATTTATGAGTCAAGGCTTGAGAGCGTATTTTCATGCAATATTGATCAGGGAAATAAGCAGTATGAGGCATTTTCCTATCATGCAGACAGCACGACGGCACCAAAGATAGCTGTTGCAAGGCCCAAGGTCCTTATCCCTGTATTCCCGGGCAGCAACTGCGAGTATGATTCTGCAAAGCTTGTAAATGATTCCGGGGCAGAGGCAGAGATTTATGTTATAAAGAATCTTACTGCAGAGGCTGTGGCCGAGAGTGCGGAGACCTTTGCCGCAAAGGTAAAAGAAGCGCAGATGATATTCATTCCGGGAGGCTTTTCAGGCGGAGACGAGCCGGACGGAAGCGGAAAGTTCATCACCTCCTTCTTCAGAAACGGCATGATCAAGGATGCCGTTACAGATATGCTTGATGCACGCGGCGGACTTATGTGCGGTATATGCAACGGCTTCCAGGCACTTATAAAGCTCGGACTTGTTCCGTACGGAAAAATTATCGATACAGACGAGAGCTGCCCTACACTTACATTCAATACAATCGGACGTCATCAGTCACGTATAGTCCGTACACGCATAGCTTCGGACAAATCACCGTGGCTTGCAGAGACAAAGGTCGGAGACGTTTACAATGTTGCAGTCTCCCACGGAGAGGGACGCTTTATTGCAGACGAGGAGCTTATAAGGAAGCTTGCGGCAAACGGACAGATTGCTACACAGTATGTTGACTTTGACGGAGTTCCGGTTTCGGATATACACTTTAATCCGAACAACTCCATGTATGCCATAGAGGGAATAACCTCTCCTGACGGAAGAGTATTCGGCAAGATGGGTCATTCTGAGCGTATAGGCAGCGGTCTTTATAAAAATGTGCCGGGTAATTATGATATAGGCATGTTCCGTTCGGCTGTCAGATATTTTCATAAGAATTAAGAGGAATTAAATGTCACACTATCAATACAGAACAAACGGTGTCTGTGCTATGCTCATCGATTTTGACATTGACGGAGATAAGATTTACAATGTCAGATTTACCGGAGGCTGCAACGGAAACCTTAAGGCAATATCAAAGCTTGTGGATGGAGAGAGCGTGGAGTACATAGAATCAAAGCTTCTCGGCAATACCTGCGGCTACAAGAACACATCCTGTGCTGACCAGCTTGCAAAGGCGGTTAGAAAGGCATACGGGGAGTCATAAGGCCGTATATACAGTCAGTCAGAGCCGTTCGCTGATACGTATATTACGGACGGTTGCAAAAGTGAGCATTTGTGTTATCATAAACACTAATTTTTAAACATGTATCTGTTTAGCACCTTACGTATTTCAGCACGAATTGCCTGCCTGCAGGTAAATTTACGCTGAAATACGTAAGTCGGCCAAGGTCTGAAGGACCTCTGGCCGGCTGCATCGAGGATTTGCGGAGCAAATTCGAGATGTGTGCTGAATAGTTACCAAAACATTAATATATAAGCTTCAGGAGAGGAGAACCATATGGCTTTTTACTACGATGAACCATCCAGAACCTTCAGTGAGTATTTACTGGTACCGGGATATACGTCAGAGGACTGTATTCCGGATAAGGTAACGCTTAAAACTCCGCTTGTTAAATACAGAAAGGGTCAGGAGGAGTGTCCGATAGAACTTAATATTCCTCTTGTATCTGCTATCATGCAGTCAGTATCTGACAATAATCTTGCAGTTGCACTTGCAAGAGAGGGAGGAGTATCCTTTATATACGGTTCTCAGAGCATCGAGGATGAGGCAGAGATGGTAAGAAAGGTCAAGAAGAGAAAGGCAGGCTTTGTTGTGAGCAAGGCTAATCTTACTCCTGACAATACTCTGAGGGATGTACTGGAGCTCAAGGAAAATACAGGCTTCTCAACAGTTGCAATAACAGAAAATGCAGAGCCGAACGGCAGGCTTCTCGGAATAGTTTCAAGCCGTGACTACAGAGTAACACGCATGGATCTTGATACAAAGGTCTCAGAATTCATGACTCCGAGAGCAAAGCTTGTAACAGGTCAGGCTTCTACAACTCTTAAGGAGGCTAATGATCTTATATGGGATTACAAGCTTAATTCTCTTCCTATTGTTGATGATAATGATAATCTGCTGTATTTTGTATTCCGCAAGGACTATGCTGAGCATAAGGAATATCCGCTCAGCATGATGGATGCAGAGAAGCGTTATATAGTAGGCGCCGGCATTAACTCGAGAGATTACAGAGAGCGTATACCGGCACTTGTTGATGCCGGTGCGGATGTACTCTGCATTGACAGCTCTGAGGGCTACAGCATATGGCAGAAGAGAGTTTTAGAGTATGTAAGAGCAGAGTACGGAGACAAGGTTAAGATCGGTGCCGGAAATGTGGTTGATGCCGACGGCTTCCGTTTCCTTGCAGAGGCAGGTGCTGATTTTGTTAAGGTCGGCATCGGCGGAGGCTCTATCTGTATTACCAGAGAGACCAAGGGCATCGGACGCGGACAGGCTACAGCACTTATAGATGTAGCTGCTGCAAGAGACAAATATTATGAGGAAACCGGTATTTATGTTCCGATATGCTCTGACGGCGGTATAGTTCATGACTATCACATGACGCTTGCACTTGCAATGGGTGCTGATTTCCTGATGCTTGGAAGATATTTTGCAAGATTTGACGAGTCTCCGACAAACAAGCTTATTGTCAACGGACAGTATGTTAAGGAATATTGGGGCGAAGGCTCAAACAGAGCCCGCAACTGGCAGCGTTATGATC
>CAVALT010000014.1:0-14769 GCA_963589455.1 Clostridiales bacterium | reverse complement strand
CTATTACCATATGCCATACATATGAATGCACCGTCAGCGGTGCATATCCGTAATGAAGACCGGATGTATCAAGGAAGGTCACGATTCCTGACATAAGCGTATAATCAGACAGAAAAACAATACAGGCTCTTCTAAGCTGTCTGATAAAGCCGTGACGGCCTGAAAGTCCTATAAACAGGCACAGATACATCGGCATCGAGCAAAGCTGAAACGGGATATAGCTCCACTGATATGCCCCGCTGTTAAGCACAAAGGTCAGAGTATACTGCTTCCACAGCTCGCTTGCCGCCAGCAGCAGCCCCAGTATCAGATATATCCGGTTATGCCGCTGTTCTTTCTGCCGCTGTTCTTTCTGCTGCTGTTCCTTCTGCCGTTGTTCTTCCTGCTCCAGCTGCTCTTTCTGTTCCCGCTCTTTTACTTTCTTTGATTGTTTTTCTTCTTCATCCGAAATATTCGTATCTATCACTCACTTATATGTATCTGTTTAGCACCTTCCGTCTTTCAGAGTGAATTGACTGCTTGCAGTCAAATTCCTTCTGAAAGACGGAAGGCGGCCAAAGCTCGAAGAGCTTCTGGCCGGCCACATCGAGGATTTGCGAAGCAAATTCGAGATGGACACTAAACAGTTTCACTTATCTTAATAAATGCTCTCAGATTACCGCGCTTTTCTCCCATTTTTCTGTGAGAGAAAAAGATGTCCTCCCTCTCATAGGTACATAGTCCTGATACGGAGATATTTCTGCGGCAGACTCCTGCATTCATCAGAATGCGCACATTTACCGCCTTCTGATTAAGCAGATATTTGCCGTTATCGAGCGGCTTCAGCATAGGGCCGGTTCCGTTGCAGTCACTGAAGGAGGTAAGGCTTCCGTATGCCGATATAAATCTGTCGGCTACATCATCGCCTACCTCGTAGCAGGCTCCGCATATACATGGGCCTATAGCCGCCACTATATCCTCCGGATCCGTCCCGAACTCATCCTGCATGGCTCTGACCGCATTTGCAGCTATACAAGCGGCCGTACCCTTCCAGCCGGAATGAACCATGCCTATAGCCTTATGCGCGGGATCAGCTATAAATATCGGCGTGCAGTCTGCATGTGAGGTTGTAAGCAGAAGGCCCGGAACATCCGTTATAAGCCCATCTGCATCAGGATAGAGACGTTCTCTGACAACTCCACTGCCCGCATCCTTCATACCAACCCTCAGTATATTGCTCGTATGCGTCTGATAGGCTGAAACCACCATGTCTGGCGTTGTATCAAAAAATCCCGCTGCTCTGCGGAAATTCTCATCTACGGCTGTTTTATCATCCCCTCTGGTATAAGAGAGGTTAAGACTCTCATAGCAGCCCCTGCTTACTCCTCCGGTTCTTAAAGCAAAGCCGTGCCTTATAAATTCAAGCTCATCCAGAGCAGAGTAGGTAACACAGGAAATGCCTCCGCGTGTGGTGATTCTTTCATCACCCATATTATATGTGGTCTGTCTTTCTTCCATTTAAATTCTGATCAAAATAATCCCTGATTGTCGTTTCATCTGCGCAGACGCTGCCCTGGGCAAGGCCTCCCGAGCCTCCGCCCCTTCCGTTCAATGCAGCATTCATGGCTTTAACAAAAGCTGTGCAGGCCTGTTTATCCATATCAGGCATAAATAAAGCGTATCTGTAGCTGTGTCCGCTTCCCGAGAACACTGCGCACAGCCTTCCTGCTGCCTCTGCCGTAAGCTGACTCAGTACTCTTATTCCTGCCTGAGACAAAATCGGCTCAAACAAAAGTATAGCCCCTGTATCAGTCCCGGCACCCACATAAGTCTTTGCATCTACATAAGTCTTGACATCCGCATCAGCCTGAGCAGCTGTACAGCTGAAGCCTGCTGCTTTTTCAGTGCAGTAAAGTCTCTCTAATTCTGCGGCTCTCAGGGCGGCTTCATTAAGCTCACGCCGCTGCTTCATATATATCGCATAGGTCTTATCTATGCCTGTCGCCATAGCTCTGGCTATCGCCGCATTCTGCTCATGACTAAGACTTAGAAGCCTGAATGCACGCTGTCCGCAGACAAGCTCGATTCTGGTTCCCTTCGTAAAGCTTTGGGCAGATATGACCTTGACCATGCCGACCTCAATGCTGTTCTCCACATGTGTTCCGCAGCATGCACAGGTATCCGCGCCGGGAAATGACGTTATGCGAACTTTGCCGTCAATATGCTTCTTGCTGCGGTATTCAAGGCTGCCGAGCTCATCACTATCGTACCAGGCTGCTTTAAAGGCATGTCTCTCATTGATATATGCATTTGCCCTGTCCTCTATCGGCTTAAGTGCCTCAAGACTTATATTAGCATTATAGTCAATAGTGACAAGCTCCTTTCCCATATGAAAGCCAACGTTATCACATTCGAATGCCTCACATATCATGCCGCTTACAATATGCTCACCTGAATGCTGCTGCATATGATCAAAGCGGCGCTCCCAGTCTATCCTGCCGTGAACCTTAGCTCCGGGCTCAAGCGGCAAATCACAGAAATGAATAACATCTCCGTCCTTTTCCTGTACATCGAACACATGTACAGGTCTATGATCTGTTTCTGCTGATTCACTTTGTATATCGCTGAGTTCGCTGGAACTGCAGGCCGCGGCGTTATCCTTATCCTTATCCTTATCTCTATCCTTGTCCTTATCCTTTAACAGCTTGTCGGCTGTATTGTTGTCGGTTATATGGTTCTCAGCTTTAGGAATGCTGCCGGTCGAACTGTTTCCGCCCGCTGCTGCATTTTCAGAAGGCTCTGAATAAATAACCCCTGTATCAGCCGGCTGTCCGCCGCCCTCAGGGTAGAAGGCAGTGGAATCTAATATTATCTGCCAGCAGCCTTCTGCTCTGCTGCAGGAAATGACCCTGGCATCAAATTCCTTTAAATAGGCAGATTTATAATATAATCTCTCTGTCATGGTTCTTCAGGCAGACAGTTACATGCGTGCAAGCAAGGCTCTGAGCAAGGCTGAAAAGTGCTCGGATGAAAGCTCTGCAGTACGGTTGACCTCTTCTCCGCTGAGCACACAATCCGTTACCCCTGCTGCCATATTGGTCATAAGTGCAAGACCGACTGACTTCATTCCAGCATGAGCTGCAGCGGTCATCTCGGGAACTGTGCTCATGCCTACTGCATCTGCTCCGAGAATCCTTGCTGCTCTTACCTCCGCAGGAGTCTCAAATGAAGGTCCCGGAAAATACATATATACGCCTTCTCTAAGCGTAATTCCAAGCTTGTCAGCCTCTTCTCTGGCTATAGCTCTGTAATCAGCATTATATACATCGGTCATGTCATTGAACCGCGGGCCGAACTCCGGAATATTCTTTCCGTTAAGCGGGCCGAAGCCGAAAAGCCTTATATGATCCTTAATCAGCATGATATCACCCACTGACCACTCTGTATTAACACAGCCGGCTGCATTTGTAACAATAATCTTATCAGTACCGACAAGCTTCATGGTTCTGACCGGATAAGCTGCCTCCTCCATGGTATAACCCTCATAGCAATGAAGTCTGCCCTGCATAACCGCAACATTTTTGCCGCAGAGTCTTCCGCAGACAAATCTGCCCACATGATCCGGTGCTGTAGATACCCTGAAATGTGGTATCTCTTTATATGGAATGTAAACAGGCTCCTCAACCTCATCGGCCATAAAGCCGAGACCTGATCCAAGTATGATCAGCACCTCCGGCACAAAGCCGTTAAGCCTTTCCTTTATTACAGCTGCACTTTCCTGATAATCCTTATATTCATATGACATGATATCCTACCTCCGATAATATGTATGTCAGTATACCTTATACATACAAAAAAATCGAGCGCTTGCGCGCCCGATTTAAATATAAGCTTATGGATTAACTTACTTTGCTGCCTTAATAGCCTTAATAGACTCAATAAGAAGCGGAACAACCTTGAAAAGGTCTCCAACAATACCATAGTCAGCAATCTCAAACATAGGAGCTGACGGATTGGTATTAACAGCGATGATGCACTCAGAATCCTGCATACCAGCCTTGTGCTGGATAGCTCCGGAGATACCAAGAGCGATGTAAACCTTAGGATGAACAGTCTTACCTGTCTGTCCTACCTGATGGTCTGCTGAAAGCCAGCCTGAATCGATTGCTACACGAGAGCCGCCGAGAACTCCGCCGAGCTCATCAGCAAGCTGCTGTCCAAGAGCGATACCGCCCTCAACATCCTTAGCAATACCACGGCCTACTGATACGATGTAATCAGCACCGATAAGATCAACAAGCTTCTTTGCTGCCTTTTCTACTGCAAGAACCTCTGTCTCGAAATCAGCCTCTGTGAGTGAGAACTCAGGTCTGATAATCTCAGCTGCATCTGCTGTAGCCTGGCTGAAAGGAGCCTTTCTCATAACACCCGGACGAACGGTTGCCATAGCCGGACGGAAACGTGGGCAGATGATAGTAGCCATAAGGTGTCCGCCGAATGCAGGACGGGTCATCTTAAGGTCATGTGAAACATCATGCTTCTCACCCATAACCATAGCTGTGCTTGTTCCCTGGATTCTCTCAGGAGCAAGTGTTGAAGCCTCTCCGAGGAACTCCTGATATACAGGAACGCTTACATCAAGGTGTGTGCAGTCTGCGCAAAGACCGGTATGAAGTCTTGCAGCGCAGCGAGGACCTAAGTCACGTCCGATGTATGTAGCACCGAAGAGAACTACCTCCGGCTTTCTCTGCTTTACAACATCAACGATAACCTTAGTATATCCGTCTGTTGTGTAGTTCTTAAGAAGTGGGCTCTCGCAAAGGATAACGCCGTCTGCGCCGTAGCCTGCAATCTCCTTGCACTTATCAGAAACATTATCTCCAAGAAGAAGAGCATAAAGCTTGCAACCAAGCTCATCTGCAAGTCTGCGTCCCTCTGAGATCAGCTCAAAGCTGGTAGGCTGAACAACTCCCTGACGCTGCTCACAGAAAACCCATACATCCTTGAAAGCAGAAATATCTGCACTATTGTAATTGTCCATTATTCAATCTCCTTTCAATCAGATGATGTGCTTTTTCTCAAGAATCTTAGCCAACTCATCAGTTGTGTCAGCACCCTCAAGCATTACACCTGCACCCTTAAGCGGCGGTGTGAATGATACGAGAATATTTGTAGGAGATCCCTGAAGACCGATCGTGTTAGGATCGATAAGCGGCTCATCCTTAAGTGTGTTGTAGTCATAAACATCAACAGTCTTCTCATAAGCTGTGAAGATACCGAAGGTGCTCATGTAACGAGGCTCATTAAGCTCCTTGATGCAGGTGATAAGGCAAGGAGTCTTCATCTTGATGTTCATGTAGCCATCCTCAAGCATACGCTTAACGATTACGCTGTTGCCCTCAACCTTGATATCTCCTGCATATGTGATCTGCGGAAGTCCAAGCTTCTCTGCGATCTGCGGACCAACCTGAGCTGTATCTCCGTCAATAGCCTGACGTCCGCACATAACGATATCATCATCGTTAAGACCCATGTGGTGAATACCAGCAGCAATGATCTGTGATGTAGCGAATGTATCAGATCCACCGAACTCACGGCCTGAAATAAGAATACCGCGGTCAGCACCCATAGCAAGGATCTCACGAAGCATCTTCTCTGCCGGCGGCGGTCCCATTGTTACTACAACGACTTCGCAGCCTGTCTCGTCCTTAAGCTTAAGAGCAGCCTCAACTGCATTAAGATCATCCGGGTTGATGATAGTAAGCATGGAAGCACGGTCAAGAGTTCCGTCCGGCTTAACTGCAACCTTTCCTGATGTATCAGGTACCTGCTTTACGCAAACGATAACTTTCATCTATCTATTCCTCCATTACTTCTTCTTAAGATTCATGCCGCCTGAGATAACGATCTTCATAACCTCAGATGTACCCTCGTAGATCTCTGTGATCTTAGCATCACGCATCATACGCTCTACCGGATACTCACGGCAGTAGCCATATCCGCCGAAGAGCTGTACAGCCTCACGGGTAACCTCGTTAGCAACATCAGAAGCATAGAGCTTAGCCATAGCTGCAAGTGATGAGAACGGCTCGCCTGCATCCTCTGCTGCTGCAGCTCTCCATGTCATGAGACGTGCTGCATCAACCTTGGTCTGCATCTCAGCAAGCTTGAACTGTGTATTCTGGAATGCTGCGATCGGTCTGCCGAACTGCTCACGAACCTTAACGTACTCAATAGCCTCGTTGATAGCACCCTGTGCAAGACCAACTGACTGAGCTGCGATTCCGATACGTCCGCAGTCAAGAGCCTTCATGGCAATCTTGAAGCCCTTGCCTACCTGTCCGAGAACTCTGTCCTTGGTAACACGAACATCATCATAGGTTACGATACAGTTCTGAGCTGCACGAATACCCATACGCTTGATGTTCTCCTGAACCTCTACGCCTGGAGTGTTCTTAAGGTCAACGATGAAGGCTGTAAGTCCCTTTGAAACCGGAACAGTCTTATCTGTGATAGCGAATACTATGCAGGTATCAGCGAATGCTGAGTTGGTTGTGAAGATCTTAGAACCATTGATGATCCAATCCTCACCATCCTGAACAGCAACTGTCTGAGCACCCTGAACATCAGAACCGGCATTAGGCTCTGTAAGTCCGAAGCATCCGAACTGTGATCCGTCAACAAGCGGACGAAGGAACTTCTGCTTCTGCTCCTCTGTACCTGCCATGTTGATGCATGAGCAGCAAAGAGAAGTGTGAACAGAGATTGTAATACCACAGGAACCGTCCTGCTTGGAAACCTCTTCCATGCAGAGAGCGTAAGTAATTGTATCTCCGCCTGCTCCGCCGTACTCCTTTGAGTATGGGATACCGAAGAAGCCATATCTCTGCATCTTGCCGAGAAGCTCCATGTTCATCTCTTCGGTCTCGTCCATCTCATGAGCCAGAGGCTTGATTTCGGTCTCAGCAAATTTGCGGAACAACTCCTGTGCAAGCTGCTGCTCTTTGGTAAGTTTAAAATCCATAAATACCTCCAAAAGTTAATGCTTTTTTGATAAGTTAAAACCATCAAAAAAAACTACATTGTTGTCTATTTCGTATATTAGCCATTAATAACACTTTTGTCAATTGTTTTGCATGCAAATTAATTTTGAAAAAGCTGAGAAGTTTATGTGAATGGCCCTTACTGCACTTGCATCTGTCAAAGCCAGGATAATCATTTGCATATGATATGAAAACGCTTCTTCTTTTATATGCTTGAACGGTCTTAAACAGTATCCGGAGGGCTTCCACGAGCTTGACTTTTACACATTAAAATGATATATCATAAACAGTGTGACAAAGGGGTCGCGAATGAGTAGTCATTCTGCGGCCTTTTTTCATAAAATAAGTCAGACAGACGATGCTTTATGTATCTGTTTTGTCTGATGAAGGTGCTGTATTAAGCAGAACCGGTCCGGAGTTTATATTCCGGCGGAAAAAGTTAAACTTTCATTATTAAACGAGGTATTTAAAGAAATGGGAAAGCATACTGATTTTCTGTATCTGTCAGAGCCTGAGGTAATCGAGGCAGGCGTACTTAATGCCAAGCTTTGCGTTGACAACGCTGAGGAGGTATTCAAGCTTATTGCAAAGGGCGACTATGTCATGGGCGGTCCTAACCACAACAGCCATGGCATCTACGTAACCTTCCCGAAGGAGCCTAAGTTTGAGAACATGCCTAAGGACGGTCCGGACCGCCGTTTTGTAGCTATGCCTGCATATCTTGGCGGACGTTTTGATATGGCCGGCTGCAAGTGGTACGGTTCCAACTCAAACAACAAGAATGTCGGTCTTCCGCGAAGCATCCTCATGACAACCCTTAATGACAAGGACACCGGCGAACCGATCTGCTACATGAGCGGAAACCTTATTTCTGCTGCACGTACCGGTGCTGTACCGGCTGTAGGCGTTCGTCATCTTGCACGCAAGGATTCTGAGGTTCTTACTCTTGTCGGATGCGGAGCAATCGGAAAGTCTTCTCTTCAGAACATCATCGGTGAGATGCCTAACATCAAGAAGGTTATCTGCCACAACCATTCTGAGGCACGTGCTATTGCACTTGCAAAGTACTGCACTGAGACCTACGGTGTAGAGGCAGTTGTAGAGAATGACCTTGAGACAGCTACACGTCAGGCTGACGTGCTTAACGTTGCAGCATCACGTACTGTTCCGCTTATCTTCAAGCATGAGTGGATTAAGCCAGGCTGCACTATCCTTGCATCAGGTCCTCTTAACGGAGATGAGGAGTTCTGGATGCAGATGAAGGTTATCTGGGATAACCACAAGCTCCATGAGGCATATGTTGAGGACGCTATTACCTCAGGAGATAAGGAGGCATTCTACAAGACCGTAATCGGCGGACCTGTATTCCACCTTATCGATGAAGGCAAGAAGCCTGCACTTGACGCTCCTGAGTCTGTTAATATCGGCGAGGTAATCAACGGAACAAAGGTTGGACGTGAGAGTGATGACCAGATCCTCTGCTTCATCGCAAGCGGTCAGGTTATCTTCGATATCGCACTTGGACATGATCTCTATCAGAACGCTCTCAAGAAGGGTCTCGGAACAAAGCTTCTGCTCTGGGACAGCCCTGCACAGGCAGACTGATAACAGATTAGACTTCATATCAGGCTCAGGACAACGCTCCGTCCTGATTAACAACGGTAAACTGCGGAGCAATCCGCATCAATCATAGTTTACAACTCCTAATCTATTAAAGTTTTTGGAAACACCAGAAACAGCAACGGCACCGCAGCTCTCCAAGCGGTGCCGTTTGTGTATTCGGACAAAGTGCTCGATAAGAAGGAAACATCTGCGTTAAGCTTGCTTATAAGCAGGTGTTTTCTTCTTATCAGGACGGACGAAGTCCGTCACACAAACTGCACAGCAGTTTGTGTGCACTTTGGCAGCGTTACAGCTTCTGGTACTTACAACATCAAGATATCGACGAACGCCGTCAGGCGTTTGGAGATATATCATTAATTCTATACTTCATATCTATACGGGCAAACTGCGCAGCAATTTCCTATCAATCGACGCCCCCGCCAAACGTTTGGAGATATCTTGTTTATACAAAAAGGCGGTTCCTTCAGGAACCGCCCAAAACAAACAATCTATAAATTCACTATCGAAATCAGATGTTAGCGTACTTCTCTTCTCTCCACTGCTTAGCCTTCTTAAGACTTCCGAGCTCCTTAAGCTTAGCATTGAACTCGTTAACCTCTTCGTCCTCCCAGCACATGCCAAGGCAAAGAGTATCAAGCCACATCTCACGCATGGTAGCAAAGCCCATAGCATCAACACAACGGTTGATAGACTTCTTCTGAAGAGCCATAGCATTTCTCGGAACCTTTGCAAGATCCTTAGCGAATGCCTTAACAGCCTCATCCAGCTCCTGATGCTTGAGTTCAGGCTGAGTCTTTGCATCATACTTGTTCTCAGGATCACATACTACGCACTGATTAGCGATGCCAATCTCAACAGCTGTCTTGCCGTCATAGAACTTACCTGTAAGAAGGTACTCACGGCACTTACGAAGGTTGATCATATATGGCATAGCAAGGAAGGTAGCTCCCTGACCAAACTGAATCTCATTAACTCCCATAGATGCATCATCTGATACAATACAGAAATCACATGCAAGAGCGATATCGTGTGCTCCGCCGTAGCAGTAGCTGTGTACCTGAGCGATGGTAGGCTTTGTCATCTCCCAGATCTTCTTACGGGTACGGTTGCCATATGCCTCATAAGCACGACGCTGAGTCTCATTAGTCTCCTTACCAACGGTTGTGCTGAGATCGAAGCCTGCTGAGAAGCATCTTCCTGCACCCTTGATAACTACAACCTTAATATCATCCTCAGCCTCAAAGTAGTCACATGCATCAGCAAGTGCTGCATAGGTAGCACGGTTGATTCCGTTCATCTTGTCAGGTCTGTTGATAATGATATAACCGATATATCCCTTTTTCTCACATAATACAAGCTGTTCCTCTGCCATTTTTAATTCCTCCTGTAAATGATAAAAACTGGCTTTGAATACGCCAAAAATCGTTTATTATTATACCTTTTTTCGAGGTTAAATGGAAGTTTTTTATACAGCAAAATAAGGTATTTTTCCATGCCCAACTTTTCAATTTTAATACAGCACCCCATTGCATTTACTCTGACCAATCGCTGTGTTGCGGCTAGTTTAAAAATAAATACTGCCGCTCCATCTAAACCGGAGCAGCAGCGTATTGGGCACTGTTTGCAGCTGTTAAGTGCATCTCAAAACAATACAGTAATATAATGTTGAACAATTGCTATTTCTTAAGAGCAATCACCTCGTTATTCTCGTCATACAGTCTGATGCCGGCTTTCTCCTCCTTGGTGCGTCCAAGGCCAAACTGAATGGTGGCAAGAGTCACCAGTGCCAGCAGAAAGCAATAATAATTGGAAGCAATAACAGAAAATGGCGACATGCCGGACAGTGATACACACAGCAGTATCTGTCCGCCATGAGGAACTATGCCCTGCACAACGCATGAGAAAATATCCAGCATGGAGGCCACGCGCTTAGGTGCTACATTATGCTCCGCTACGACCGGGCGCACCAATGGGGCTGCCATCATGATGGCAAGAGTATTGTTGGCAATAGCAGCATCAAATACAGAAACCATGCCGGCAGTCATGTACTCCGCACCTCTGCGGGATCTGACATTTGCATGCATTTTCTTTACAAGCCAGTTAATAGCTCCCAGCTCCTCGGCAATAGCTCCGACACCGCGCAGCCCATAGCCTGTGCAAAGCCCGGAAGATCGAAGGAATTGGTTGCAAAGCCAATCACCGCAGCAACACCGATGCCTGCCAGCAGCAAAACGAATACATTGCATCCGGTGAGTGCAAACAGCAGAATAAACAGGTAGGGAATAACCTTTACGAACTCATACGGAAAATCGCCCGACAGCTCGGCAGTGCTGCCGACCATCGTATAGATAGCCATGGTTATCAGTGCAGCAACGGCAGCGATAGCACCGTTCATCTTGAACTTATCTCTCATCTCACAGCCGCAGCCGCGTGTGGCTGCGATGGTAGTGTCGGAAATCATGGACAGATTGTCGCCAAACATAGCACCGCCAAGGACAGTGCCGATTGCCAGTGCAAAATTAAGGTTTGCGCTCTCGGCAACAGCCACGGCAACCGGACCAACAGCTGAGATAGTACCCATGGACGTACCCATTGCTGTCGCCATAAAGGCAGAAATCAAAAACAGTCCTGCCAACAAAAACTGTGTCGGTATCAGGCTTAAGCCCAGATTTGCGCTGGCCTGCACGCCGCCCATAGCCTTTGCTACGCCTGAAAATGCGCCCGCCAGCAGATACACTATGAGCATTATCATCGTACCCTGATCGCTCATGCCCTTGCAGAAGGTGTCCATGCGAAACTCCAGACTTCGTTCCTTGCCGCCCATGCACATACATACCAGCAAAGCACCCACAAGAGCCACCAAACGCGGAATTTGCTTAAAAGAGGTGTTGCCGTATCCCAAAGCCGTGAAGATAAGACCTCCGCCAAGGTAAATTGTTAAAAATGTAAATAGCGGGAAAAAGCCTTTCCAACCGTAGTTTTTCTTATTCTCCATAAGTGTATTGCCTTTCTTTCTTATGGTGTCTTTCATAGTAAACAATCATACCTGCGTTTTGGCAGGCACCACATTTCATAAAAATACGGATTGTTTAGTGCTGACGTACTCTCACAATCATACCCTGACAAGCTGCACTTTTAGAGTCAGGGAAATGCTGATTTAATCAGCATTTCCCTAACAGCCTCCGGCGGATCGTACAGATTTGCTTTAGATTTTGCCGCTTTGCAGCGCAAATCCGGCGTGGGAAATACTTTAATTAGCGTTTTCTTACCAACAGAAAGACGGAGCAGACCATCCGTGATGCCGGATGCCAGGCGTTCATCTCTTGGAACTGCTGCATGCGTCATGCTTGCCGGATGCTCTATCAAAGTGTCGGGGTCACCGAGAGATACCGCTATTGTCACAATAGACAGATTGTTCAGCAGCTTCTTGCCTGCCTCAAAACTGCTCATGCCTTTCACATTATCCTTAAGCTCAAAACTTAAGATTCCTCCGAAAAGACCTTTTTCCATCTGACGGCATGCCAGTTCATGACACGGGTCGTCCTTAAGCCCAGGATAATAAACCTGCTTCACATAGGGATTAGTATCTAAGTATTCGGCAAGTGCCATGGCATTTTGACAGTGCCGCTCAACTCGCAAGGCCAACGTTTTCATTCCGCGCAGAATCAGATAGCTGTTAAAGGGCGATGGCGGACAGCCGTTAATCTTCGTCATGGCATTGCCGCGAATCCTTGCAATGTCTGCGGCAGAGCCTATCACAACACCGCCTAAGGCATCTCCGTGACCGTTAATATACTTGGTTACGCTGTGCAGCACCATATCAGCGCCGAGCTTTAAAACATGCTGAATCGGCGGCGGAGCAAAGGTCGCATCCACAACTACGCGGATATCCTTGCCTGCAATCGCCTTGACGGCGGCAACGTCCGTAACCTTCATTACAGGATTATTAGGCGTCTCAAAATAAATCATCCTGGTATTGGGCCTGATGGCTGTCTTCAGTGCTTCAAAGTCTGATGTGTCCACAATGGAGACTTCTATGCCCATGTTTGGAAGATTAACTGTAGCAACAATGTTTGTGCAGCCGTAAACGTCATTATCAAAAATTACATGATCGCCGCATTTTAGAAAGGCGACCATTACCGATCCGATTGCACCCATGCCGGAGGCTGTGGCTATAGCATCTTCACCACCCTCCATTGCGGCACATTTTAATTCGAGTGCTCTGGTGGTTGGGTTTCCGCTGCGGGTATATATAAAGCCGGGGATCTCCCTTGCAAACTTGGCTGCTCCCTCCTCTACCGTATCAAAACAGAAGGTAGAGGTCTGATAAATCGGTGTCGCCAGCGTGCCGTATACGGAGTCATGTTCCTGCCCGGCGTGAATGATCATCGTCTCGAAATCAACTTCATTCCAGTCTATTTTGCTCATGTCAGCTGCCTCCTTAAAGTACTATCAAGAATATGAGTCGATTACCTTTTCCGCGTAGTCTACGCTTTATCACGCTTGTTGTCAATCAAGCAAATTGTTCAGAATAAAATGCTCATTTACTCGCGTATTTTCCATGTCCGCCGTATTGAATCAGGTACTTTTTCTGTAAATGATTTCATTCATAAATGCTCACCGAATATTACATATCGAACCTCTGCCGTCATGGCGCAACCGGAGTTAAATTCTCCTTCAAAGCACACGTTTTGCATGCAAAATACTTAAAATTAAATAATTGTAAATTGACAATGAAAATATGAAACATCTATAATAAACAATGTATGGGATAGATTTATTACGCGGGGAATAACAAATGAAACTTCAGGAATGTATCAACTTTTTATTAACCAACGCTCAGAACACAGTCTTTACCTACTTCAAACGAGAGTTAGCCTGTCTTGATGTAACTCCGATACAGTATGCGACTCTTAAATGTCTGTGGGAGGAGGACGGACAAATGCCGTCCATGCTTGCTGAAACACTGAATCTTGACTCATCCACAGTTACAGGCATACTTGGAAGACTTGAAGACAAGGGATTAATCAACAGATCCTTCCGTATGGATGACAGACGCAAGGTTATCGTACACCTTACTGACAACGGACGAGCACTTGAACAGCCCGTCAATGACATCATCACCAGGCTCAACCACGAGGTTACAGAGGGATTAAGCGATACCGACATGGAGCTTTTCCGTCATCATCTTAAGGTTATCTCTGATAATGCTGCAAGGCTGGCTAATCAGAGTTAAGGCACTGCGGCTTAGTTTTAAATCTTTTAATTTTCTTTTTGACAACAATATTATTATGTCAGACTGCAATGTAATTTAAGATAATGAGGTCTTCATATGATTATACCGTCACCCAATGCAGTACTCTGCATCGGGTGATTTTTTGGTTTAATGCATGTGTCTGCAAGCTGAATAATCATAAAATATCTGAGCAACAGGATGCTGCAATCTTACTTGCAAATAAAAGTCATCACGCTTATTCAGACTCGATGCTGCAATCTCCAAGCGCTTCGCGCTCGTCGATTGACGACATTCGTTGAATGCCGTCGTTTCCCCTCTCTACGTTATTAACAGTTTAACGCCTTAATCTCCAAACGCCTACGGCGTTCGTCGATTGAGGGCACTAATAAGTGCCCTCAGGCAATAAAAAACAGGTATCTGCAAGTAAACTTGCAGATACCTGTTTTATTATTGCCATAAGGCGTTTAGTTAGTTTTAGCCAAGAATCTCAGATACTCTTCCTGATCCTACAGTTCTTCCGCCCTCACGGATAGCGAAACGAAGACCCTTCTCCATAGCGATCGGGTGGATGAGCTCTACGGTCATCTCTACGTTATCACCAGGCATGCACATCTCTACGCCTTCCGGAAGATCACACTGACCTGTGATATCGGTTGTTCTGAAGTAGAACTGAGGTCTGTAGTGTGTGAAGAACGGTGTATGACGGCCACCCTCGTCCTTTGTAAGAACGTAAACCTGACCCTTGAAGTTCTTGTAGCACTTAACTGAATCCGGCTTGCAGAGAACCTGACCACGCTCGATCTGATCTCTGTTTACACCACGAAGAAGTGCACCGATGTTATCACCAGCCTGAGCCTCATCAAGAAGCTTACGGAACATCTCGATACC
>CAVALT010000013.1:0-15362 GCA_963589455.1 Clostridiales bacterium | reverse complement strand
AGCAACTCCTGAGGCAAAGCAGCCCTTTGAGATACAGGCAGAGGAGGTGCTGATCGAGGGCAGCTCCACTCCGGATTATCCGCTGCAGAAGAAGAGACATACACTTGAATTTCTTCGCACCATGCCGCATTTAAGGCAGAGAACCAATACCTTTATGGCAGTGTTCAGAGTAAGATCCCTTCTTGCTTATGCCATTCACAAGTTCTACAACGAGAGAGGCTTTGTATATGTGCATACTCCGCTTATAACAGCCTCTGACTGCGAGGGAGCAGGCGAGATGTTCCAGGTAACAACGCTGGATCTTGACCGCATAGCAAAGGGCGAGGCAAAGGAGGTAGATTACAGCAAGGACTTCTTCGGCAAGCAGACCTTCCTTACTGTATCAGGACAGCTTAATGTTGAAACCTACATGCCGGCCTTCCGCAATGTTTATACCTTCGGTCCTACCTTCCGCGCCGAGAATTCAAATACCACAAGACATGCGGCTGAGTTCTGGATGATCGAGCCAGAGATGGCCTTTGCAGATCTCGATGACATTATCGAGGTAGAGGAGGCTATGCTTAAGTATATCATTAATTATGTTCTGGAAAATGCGCCAGAGGAGATGGCCTTCTTTGACAGCTTTGTAGAGAAGGGTCTCCTGGACAGACTGCACAATATAGTAAACAGCGATTTCGGCAGAGTTACATATACCGAGGCGGTAGAGATACTGTCAAAGTATAATGATAAGTTTGAAAATAAGGTCGAGTGGGGAATTGATCTTCAGACTGAGCATGAGAGATTCCTGACTGAGCAGATTTATAAGAAGCCGGTCTTCGTTACTGATTATCCTAAGGATATCAAGGCCTTCTATATGAAGCAGAATCCGGACGGAAAAACCGTTGCCGCAGTTGACTGCCTTGTTCCGGGCGTAGGTGAGATAATGGGAGGCTCACAGCGTGAGGAGGATTACGATAAGCTGCTCGAGCGCATGAATGAGCTCGGACTTGATCCAAAGGCCTATGAGTTCTATCTCGATCTTAGAAAATACGGTACCGTAAGGCACGGCGGCTTCGGCCTCGGCTTTGAGAGAGCGGTTATGTACATCACAGGCATGCAGAATATCCGTGATGCCATTCCGTTCCCGCGTACTACAGGAACCTGCGAGCTGTAAGCTAAGTCAGCAGGCACGGCGGTTTATGAGATTTATACATTTTTATGATATTAAAATAGGAAACAGTGCCGAAAGCGGCACACCATGGGAAAAGGCAAGATCGCTCGAATTACAGAGCGGTCTTGACCGCGTTATGAAGGAGGCTGCGGAGTACGGCGCTGCAATGGTGCTTATATCCGGTGGTCTGTATTCGCATATCCCGGCAACAGCTGAGCTTGAGAGAGCCAACAGGGTATTTTCGGCGTATCCCGGAATAGAGGTTATAATAGCTGCCGGTCTCAGTGACCCGGTACAGAAGAGCTCACCGGCAAGGAGCTTTGTCTGGGCTAAAAATGTGCATTACATCACAGAAGAAACAGCCCGTGTGGATATCCGCAGACTTAGGACCGAGGTCTTTGCGGCATCAGCTGCGGAAAACGGCTGCATTGCTCCGGAGCGGCTTGCAGAGCTGGCAGACAGCTTTAAGGAGGAGCTTCAGCCGATAAGAATTGCAGTACTCTACAGCGATAATGATGAGGCAGTAAAAAATGCCTTTAAGAATGCAGGCTTTTCATACGCAGCTGTCGGAAGCACAAAGCCCGGAAGCAGACGCATTTCCGGCAATATTGCCTGCCCCGGAAGCTTCGAGCCTGATGCTATGGGGGATAACGGCAGTCACGGCATATACCGCGGAGAGATATCAGATCAGACAGGCATACTTGAGGAGCTTGAATTTAAGCCAATGGCGACAGCATCCTATGTGCCGCTGCTCATAAGAACCAATATCAGGACTACGGCAGAGGAGCTTGAGGCAATCGTAAGGAGAGAGATTGCCAGGCGAGGCAGCTCCAATATCTACAGGCTTAAGCTAACCGGCCAGAGGAATCCTGAGGAAAGCTTTGAGCTTGACAGACTTAAGGAAGAGTGCCGTATAAGCGAGATTATAGATGAGACAGAGCCGGAGTATGATTTTCAGAGTCTATTTGCGGAGCATTCGCAGGATATGATTGGCTTCTATATAGCAAGAATTGTTAATGATAAGCATGAGATGTCAGCGGTGGAAAAGCGTGCCATGTATTACGGACTGAGTGCTCTGCTCAATACCACCGAGGAATAAACGGAGACAGACTTGAAGATAAAGAAGATACATATAGACGGCTTCGGAAGGCTGCATGATACGGATATTGTACCCGGGGATGGGATAACAATATTCTGCGGTCGAAATGAGGCCGGAAAGTCTACCCTGCATCTGTTCATAAGATCGCTGCTGTACGGTGCGTCAACAAAGCGCCGGCTCGGGATGAAGTCTGTCTATGAGCGCATGCGTCCGTGGCAGAGGCCTGAGATATACCGCGGCAGGGCTGAGATAGAGTTTGAGCAGCAGCGGTATATGATTGAGAGGGATTTCAATAAGGCTCCTGACGATCTTACCGTGATGGAGCTCGGAGAGGGTGTAAGCAGAAGATCAGATAATCCTGAAGAGCTTTTAAAACGCATACTTAACGGACTTACCGAGACAGCCTATGTTAATACTGTGAGCACAGGACAGCTCGGTGCGGCAACGCAGAAGGACATGGCCAATGAGCTTCGCAGGTATTCGTCAAATATCAGCAGCACCATGAATCCGAAGCTTAATGCCGACAAGGCCAACAAATATCTTGAGGCTGAGCGTGCAAGGCTTAATGCAGAGCTTGATACCGAGGCACCGAAGGAGTACAACAGGGTGCTTACGGAGCTCAAGCGCATAGAGTCGGAGCTTAAGCTTCCGGAAAATGAAAACAGGATCTCAGCTCTTACAGCTGAGGCTGATAAGCTCAGCCAGAGCAGCACGGAGATATCCCAAAAGGCTGATGCGGCAGAAAATGAGCTTACAAGCTACGGGGAGACACTCAGATCCAAGGGCTTTGCCAATGAGTCTGAGATTAACGGCATAAGCCGGACAGTGCACGAGCAGTATGATGCACTGAAGACGCTTAAGCGCAGAGCAGGCAGCAGAATAAGCCTTGCGGCAGCTGTTTTATTCGGTGCTGCAGCGATAGCCGCAGCAGTATTCGGATATATGTATGCCGCAGCTGAATTAAGACTTCCGGCCTATATTGCAGCAGGAGTTTGTGCGGCGGCCGCGGCGGCAGTAAGCGCACGCATAACAGCCCTGAAAAAACGTCTTAAGCATGATACCGAGGTCCTTTCCAAGGGGCTTGAGCCCTACATCGGGGTTAAGGAGCTCTCAGAGGACAGCATCAGGGAATTTGATGAGTATATCAGCAGTGCAGGCCTTATATCCGGGAAGATGAATGAGCTCAGGGCTCAGTGCGAGGTGCTTACAAATGAGCAGAAAAAGCTGAATGAGGAGTATGCAGGCTATCTGGACAGTCTTTCAGAGCAGCAGAAGCGCAAGGCCGGAGTAGAAGAGCTGCTGGCAAGAGCCACAAAGCTTCAGGACAGAGCCGTGCAGCTTCAGAGAGTAATCAGGAACAACAAGCTTGTGCGTGAGAAACTTGAGGCTATACAGCTTGCAGAGGAAACTCTGAACGAGCTTGCCTCCGATATCAGAGGTGCAGCAGGTACTTATATCAATAAGGCGGCATCAGAGATGGTGGCAGCTATAACCGACAATGCCTATGACAGCATCAGCGCAGGTCAGAGCTATGACATAGAGCTTAACTCAAAGCAGGGCATGATAGCGGTAAGCGACATGAGTGCAGGTACGGCAGATCAGGTATATCTTGCAATCAGACTTGCAACCGTGAGATTCATAACAGGTGAGGCAGATCCGCTTCCGCTTATACTCGATGACAGCTTTAATCTGTATGATGATGACAGACTTAAGGCAGCACTCAGGTTCCTTGCACAGAATTATGCCGGCCAGGTATTTATATTTACCTGCCAGAATCGTGAGGAAAATGTGCTCGATGAGCTTGGCGTTAATTATAAGCGCATAGTAATGGACAGCTGTGATAATTTAAACAAACGGGGTGAATAAGGATAATGGAAAATAACAGATATGATGTGATAATAATCGGTGCAGGACCTTCTGGCATATTCTGTGCCTATGAGCTTATAGAAAAGAAGCCTGATATAAAGGTACTGATGATTGAGAAGGGACGTGCCATCGAGAACAGAAACTGTCCTAAGCGTATTACAGGACGCTGCATGGGCTGCAAGCCCTGCAATATTACAACAGGCTTTGCAGGAGCTGGAGCATTTTCCGACGGAAAGCTCTCACTGTCACCTGACGTAGGAGGCAATCTGCCTGAGATCTTAGGCTACGATACGGCAAAACAGCTTATCAAGCGTTCAGATGATATATATCTTAAGTTTGGTGCGGATACTAATGTTTACGGTGTTAATAAGTCTCAGGAGATCGAGGAGATAAGACGCAAGGCAATCAACGCTGATCTGAAGCTTGTTGAATGTCCGATAAGGCATCTCGGCACTGAGGAGGGCTACAAGATATATTCACGCATTCAGGAATATATACTTGCGCGCGGAATTAAGATACTCTTCAATACCATGGTCACTGACATTATTATTGAGGACGGAGCGGCAAAGGGAGTCGTTACAGACAAGAACGAAAGCTATTATGCGGATGAGATTGCTGCGGGAATCGGCAGAGAGGGCTCAGACTGGTTCTCAAGGATATGCGATGCACACGGTATTGAGACCCAGGTAGGAACAGTAGATATCGGAGTCCGTGTTGAGGTAAGGGATGAGATTATGTCCTTCCTCAATAAAAATCTTTACGAGGCAAAGCTTATATATCAGACACCAACCTTTGATGATAAGGTAAGAACCTTCTGTACCAATCCGTCAGGTGAGGTTGCAACAGAGTATTATGACGATGGGCTTGCTGTAGTTAATGGCCATGCCTACAAGTCAAAGGACATGAAGACGGAGAATACCAACTTTGCTCTGCTTGTATCCAAGAACTTTACCAAGCCGTTTAAGACTCCGATTGAATACGGCAAGCATGTGGCACAGCTTTCCAACATGCTCTGTGACGGTAAAATCATGGTTCAGACCTTCGGAGATTTTCTGAGAGGACGCCGTACGACGGAGGAGAGACTGAATCGCAGCAATCTTATTCCTACGCTTAAGGATGCGGTACCTGGAGATTTAAGCCTTGTGCTTCCGTACAGGATCATGCTTGATATCAAGGAGATGCTCTTTGCACTTGACAAGGTTACACCTGGTATAGCCTCATCAGAGACTCTGCTTTACGGAGTAGAGGTTAAGTTCTATTCTAATAAGGTAGTAGTGGATAAAAGGTTCAGGACCTCGGTAAAGGGACTCAGAGCAATGGGCGACGGAGCATCCATAACCAGAGGTCTGCAGCAGGCGAGCGCCAACGGTATCTGCGTAGCTGATGCAATCTTAGAGGAGCAGGCAGAGAGCTGATATGGAGATGTATCTGATTGCGGGACTTGGCAATCCTGAGAAAAAATACGAGGAAACCAGACATAATGCCGGCTTCAAGGCAATTGAAGCATTGGCGGATAAGCTTGGAGCAGATATTTCGGATAAGCGCTTCAAGGGACTTACCGGAACGGCTGTGCACAACGGAGCGAAGCTGCTGCTTCTTAAGCCGCTTACCTATATGAATCTGTCAGGAGAGTCGGTGGTAGAGGCGGCAAATTTTTATAAGATAGACCCCTCACATATAATCATACTCTTTGACGATGTTAATTTTTCATGCGGGCGCATGAGAGTAAGAGGAAGCGGCTCAGCAGGCGGACATAACGGTATGAAGAACATCATACTTAAGCTTGGCACGGATGCATTTCCCAGAGTACGAATAGGAGTCGGAGACAAGGGCGGACGCGATATGATAGCGCATGTTCTCGGAAGATTCGAGGGCGAGGACAGAAAGCTTATGGATGAGGTCTATAAGGCTGCGGCAGAGGCTGCGCTTGATATAATCGACAGCGGCGTACCGGCTGCGATGAATAAGTACAACGGACTTGATCTTGCACCTGAGGCTGAACCTGAACATGTATAATGCACTCAGAGAACTGGATACCTTTAATGAATTAGAGCGGGAGCTGAAGACAGCTTCCGCTCCTCTTAGCGTATCGGGCTGTATGAGCTCGCAGAAGCTGCAGCTCGTATCGGAGCTTAACAGCGGATGGATGCTTTATATTACGGCAAATGAGAAGCAGGCATCTGAGGCGGCTGATGATCTCAGATGCTTTAACGACAGCGTATGGATATATCCGGCAAGGGACCTTCTCTTTGACAGCTCGGATATACAGGGCAGCTTCATGCGCAATCAGCGCATGGATGCGGTAAAGCATCTTCTGGAGCAGAAGCGCGGCGTACTTGTTACAACTGTGGATGCACTGATGGAGCCCATAGCACCGCGGAATCGTATCTCGGAGAGAAAGCTCAGACTCTTTGAGGGTATGGTCATACAGACAGCAGCACTCAGTGCGGTACTGACTGAGCTTGGCTACAGGCATGTGACAGAGGTTGAGTCTGCCGGAGAATATGCAGTAAGAGGCGGTATATTTGACATATATCCGGTCAGCGCTGATGAGGCCTGCAGAGTGGAGTTCTTTGATGAAGAGATCGATACTATCAGGAGCTTTGATACTCAGTCACAGCGTTCTATAGAGAGAATTGAAGAGATATTTATATATCCGGCAGACAGCAGAGCCGGCAATGGCGGAACGAAGGCAGAGGAGGTATCACTGTATACCTATTTTGACAGGGATGCGCTGATAGTGCTGGATGATCCGGTGAGACTTAAGGCTCAGGCCGAGGCAACTGAGACTGAATTTGCCGAGAGCACAGAGCTCAGACTAAGAAAGGGACTCATAAGCGATCAGGATCAGGAGCGCGTGAACAGGATATTCAGCGCATCTGAAATCATGGAGACACTCTGCTCGAGCAGAGCCCTGCTTATAGCGGGACTTGATGAGGCTCTGGCTGAGTTTGGAGCTGTCAGGAATTTCAGATTTAACACTGCCTCAGCAGGAAATTATAAGGACAGCTTCGAGCTGCTGATATCTGACATTAAGAGCTATCAGAAGCAGGGCTACAGGATAAGCGTGCTGTCTCCGTCCAGAACGAGATGCTCAAGGCTTGCAGAGAACCTGAGAGAGTACGGCATCCGGGCATACTGTCCGGATGATGATTCTGAGGGAAATGCGCCCGGGTTCGAAGCTGTATCAGGTGCAGGGGCGGCCGCAGTTTTAAAAGACGGGACAGCAGCAAAATCAGAGGAAGCCGAAGCTGCAGGAGGCAAGGCAGATACTGGCACAGCCTCAGGTGCGGCAAAACCGGCCGGAGCTGCAGCTGATACGCAAATAGCAGCAACCGGCAGAAACAGCAGTACGCTTCAGCCTGGAACGACAGAGGTCGTATGCGGAAGCCTGAGGCAGGGCTTCATTTACCCGGATATAAAATACATACTAATGACTGAGGCCGACATGTTCGGCGCCCGCAGCCTTAAAAAACGCAGAAAGCGCAGAAAATACGAGGGTGACAGGCTTATTTCTCTTAATGAGCTGAGCTCAGGAGACTATGTGGTTCACGAGGGGCACGGTATAGGCATATACCGCGGACTTGAGCACATTGTCAGGGACGGCTGCGGAAAGGATTACATTAAGATTGAATATGCCGACGGAGGCAAGCTGTATCTGCCGGCAACAAAGCTTGACCTCATACAGAAATATGCAGACAGCAGTGCAAAGCGGCCGAAGCTGAATAAGCTTAACAGTACGGAATGGGCAAGAACCAGACAGAAAACCGTTAAAGCTGTTAACGATATTGCAAGAGAGCTTGTGCAGCTGTATGCAAAGCGGCTTAACGGGCGCGGCTTCAGCTATAGCCGTGACACCGTATGGCAGAGGGAATTTGAGGAGCTGTTTCCATACGAGGAGACAGAGGATCAGTTAAATGCCATAGCAGCGGTTAAGGCGGATATGGAGAGCAGCCGCATCATGGACAGGCTGATCTGCGGAGATGTGGGCTTCGGCAAGACCGAGATAGCCCTAAGAGCCGCATTTAAGGCGGTTCAGGACGGAAAGCAGGTCATATTCCTGGTGCCGACCACCATACTGGCACAGCAGCATTACAATACCTTTGTGCAGAGGCTTTCGCATTATCCGGTTAAGATCGAGATGATGTCGCGCTTTAGAACTGCCGAGCAGAACAGAAAAACCGCGGCACAGCTCAAAAAGGGTGTGGTTGATATCGTTATAGGCACGCACAGACTGCTGTCAAAGGATGTGGAATATAAAAATCCCGGACTGCTGATCATAGATGAGGAGCAGCGCTTCGGAGTAAGCCACAAGGAAAAAATCAAGCAGCTCAGAAATGATCTTGATGTGCTGTCGCTGACAGCAACACCTATACCGCGTACGCTGCACATGTCTCTGAGCGGCATAAGAGACCTGTCCACGCTTGAGGAGCCGCCGTTTGACAGAGTTCCGATACAGACCTATGTCATGGAATATAATGATGAGTTTGTCAGAGAGGCGGCAGAAAGGGAGCTTACACGAAACGGTCAGGTATTTTATGTATTTAACCATGTCAGCAGCATAGCAGAGAAAACCGATCAGCTCCGTGCTCTGCTTCCGGATGCCCGCATAGAATATGCACACGGACAGATGAATGAGCGTGAGCTTGAGGACATCATGAGTGAATTTGTATCGGGTGAGATAGATGTGCTTGTTTCGACCACCATAGTTGAGACTGGTCTCGACATACCTAATGCAAATACGCTGATCGTAGACGGTGCCGAGCGCATGGGCCTGAGCCAGCTCTATCAGCTGAGAGGCAGAGTCGGACGCTCCAACAGAACCTCCTATGCCTTCTTTATGTACAGAAAGGACAAGATATTGTCCGAGGATGCCGAGAAGCGCCTGAAGGCCATAAGAGAGTTTACTGAGTTTGGAGCCGGCATAAGGATAGCAATGCGCGATCTGGAGATAAGAGGTGCGGGAAATGTTTTAGGCGCCGAGCAGCACGGACAGATGCAGGCTGTCGGCTATGATCTGTACTGCAAGCTCCTGTCACAGGCGGTAAGACTTATGCAGAGCAGGGCAGCAGACGGAGAGATGAGAGATTTGAGCCTTGATGCGGATATGCTGAAGGATTCGGCCTTAGCAGCAGGGCAGGCTACGGATTCGGGTACGGCTGTTGGTACAGGCATCGGCTCAGCCGGAGGCATCAACACCGGCACCGGCCCGGGAAGCAGAAGCGGCGCAGGCGCCCAGTCTGCTTACACCGCAGATGGAACAGGCTCGGCCGGAACAGCCGGCAGCAGCTTAGCCTTGGAGAACAGCTCACAGATAAGCGTTGAAACAAGCGTGGACTGTGATGTCGATGCCTATATACCGGATACCTATATACCGGATGAGTACCATAAGCTTGATATTTATAAACGTATTGCCGAGATAGAGACGGCAGAGGAATATACGGATATGCAGGATGAGCTTATTGACAGATACGGAGATATACCTGCATCGGTTCAGAATCTTCTGGATATAGTTATGCTTAAGGTCAAGGCCAGAAAGGCTTACATCACCGAGCTTAACATAGGAAGCGGAAGCATCAGCATGCTCATGCATCCGAGAGCTGATATCAGAGTTGAGGCAATTCCCGGGCTTATGGAGCAGGAGAAGGGCAGGCTTAAATTTTACAGAGGCACGACACCGAAATTTGTATATACCGATAAGCATGCCGGCTTTAAGGGAACTGAGCAGATGATGAAGAAGGCCGACGAGCTTATAACGTGTCTAATAAAATGCTGATTAAATCGGCATTTCATTAGCAGCCTCCGGCGAATCACACGGATTTGTTTGGAATTAGCTTTCTCGCAGCGCAAATCCGGCGTGCGAAAAGCTTTAATCAGCATTTTCCTAATTAAGGAATAAAGCCCTGTACAAGCTATTATTCTTGACAACAAAGTGCAAAACCTATATAAATGAATGAGTATTAAATCAGTTTAATCAAACGGAGGAATTAACCAATGAATAAGACAGAGCTTATAGCAGCTATTGCTAAGGATACAGGCGTTACAAAGAAGGATATTGAGGCAGTTCTTAAGTCTCTTACAACAGCTATTCACACAGAGCTTAATGCAGGCGGAAAGGTTCAGCTTCCTGAGCTCGGATCCTTCAAGGTATCTGAGAGAGCAGCAAGAACAGTTCGCAATCCGAGAACCGGCGAGAACATGGAGTCACCTGCATGCAAGGTTGCAAAGTTCACAGCAGCTAAGGCTTTCAAGGAAGCTGTTAACAAGTAATTAATGAGGCTTGACAAATACCTTAAGGTATCGAGACTTATCAAGAGACGTACAGTTGCCTGTGATGCATGTAATGCCGGACGTGTTATGGTTAACGGCAGGCCGCAGAAGGCCTCATATGAGGTTAAGCCTGCAGACCGTATAGAGATAAGCTTCGGAGAGAAGTCCGTAGCAGTTGAGGTCCTGTCCTTAGAGGAGACTCAGAAGAAGGATGAGGCCAGGGAAATGTACAGGTATGTTTAAAAAATGAGTGCTGGCAGAACAAAGCGCAGATCCGGCAATCTCGGCAGCAGCATTGGAATAATCGGAATCATACTGATTATTGCCATGATAGTAGGCTTTATCTATAATGATGAGCTTACCATGCGCAAGCAGGAACGGACATATATTGAGAGAGAGGCTTCACTTAACAAGCAGATTGAAGAGGAGGAGCAGCGCACAAAAACTCTCAATGAGCGCAAAAAGTACGTAACTACAGATCAGTATACAGAAGAAGTGGCCAGGAATGAGCTTGGATTGCTTAATCCCGATGAGGTGCTCATTAAGGCCAAAGACGAATAATACTGTTATAATATTCAGCCCGGATTTCCGTATGGAATTTCCGGGCTGTTTAAGAATCAGGGAAATGCTGATTTAATCAGCATTTCCCTAACAGCCTCCGGCGGAACGCACGGATTTGCAAGGAAATTCGCTGCTTCGCAGCACAAATCCGGCGTGGGAAACGCTTAAATCTGCGTTTCCTTAGGTAATTAGATAATAAGATGACAGCAGGGGCAAAAGCGGCTGGCCCTGTTGCTGTAATTTGAAAGACACAGATAATATGGATAAATTCACCAACAGAGTACTGGCTTATATAAGGGAAAATGAGCTTATTCAAAGAGGCGACTGCGTGACGGTAGGCTTTTCCGGAGGAGCTGATTCGGTATGCCTGTTTACGCTGCTTCATGAGCTTAAGCGTCTGCTTGGCATAAGTCTCCAGGCTGTTCATGTCAATCATAACCTGAGAGGCGAGGAGGCACTCAGAGATGAGAGCTTCTGCAGAGCATATGCCGAAGCTCTCGGAGAGCAGTTTTCAGCGGTGAGCATCGATGTCCGGGCTTATGCCGGCAAAACCGGCATGACAGAGGAGGAGGCCGGACGCGTGCTTCGATATGAGGTACTTAAGGAACAGGCTGAGAGCTTTGCAGAGAGCTGCAGCTGTACGGACGGCGCAGGTACTGCAGATACCACAGATCCTATAGGTGCCGCAGCCATTGCAGGCGCAGGAGCGTTAAGCTTAGGCACCGGTGCAGAGATGATGAACTCAGGCTTGGGCGGCAGCATGACAAGCGCAGGCTCCGACAGCAGTTTTCGGAATAACCCACAGGCGCTTATAGCTGTGGCCCACCACGCTGACGATCAGGCTGAAACAGTGCTCATGAATCTTGCAAGAGGCACGGGGCTTAAGGGACTTGCAGGAATGCGTGCAAAGCGCGATAACATTATAAGACCGCTGCTCGGAGTGAGCCGCGCGGATATTGTTGATTACCTCGGTGCGCATTCTATAGCCTATGTTGATGATTCAACTAATTTTGAGAATGAGCACACGAGAAACCGCCTCAGAAATATTATTATCCCTGCACTTAAAGCCGAGGTAAATGCTGCCGCAAGCGAGCATATAGCACTAAGTGCAGGCTTTATCAGAGAGGCAGAGGATTATATAAGCAGTGAGGCAGCTGCATTTGCCGGGAGTCTTGGAGAGGTACAGACTGAGGGCGGCATAAGAAAGCTTAAATTAAATCAGTCTCAGCTTAAACAAAAGGCGCGTATATTGCGAAGATATGTTATAATCGAAGCACTTGGCCGCCTCAATATACCGCTAAAGGACTGGGGCGAAAAGCATTTTTCGGATATAGACGCAGCACTGTTTAAGAACAAGGGACATCATGTGGATCTTCCGGGCAGTGTATATGCGGAAAATGCATACAGGGAGACCTATATCTGCGTTGAAGATGTTATAACCAATTAAGGAGAATAAGATATGGCAGAGTATAAGACAGAGGATATCAAAATATTGATACCGCAGGACCAGCTTGAGGCTAAGATTAAGGAGATGGCAGCTGAGATAAGCGCAAAGCATGAGGGACATGAGCTGCACCTCATCTGTGTGCTTAAGGGCGGAGCCTACTTTATGACAGAGCTTTCAAAGTATATCACTGTTCCGGTTACGATAGATTTTATGTCAGCATCAAGCTATAGTTCAGGCACCACCAGCAGCGGTGTTGTTAAGATCAACAAGGATCTGGACGAGCCTATTGAGGGCAAGCACGTTATCGTTGTTGAGGACATTATAGACACAGGATATACACTGTCATACCTTCTTAACTTCCTTAAGGACAGACGTCCGGCATCCCTGGAGCTTGCAGCCATACTTAACAAGCCGTCAAGAAGAATAGTAAATGTCAATATTGATTACTACGGCTTTAATGTTCCGGACAAATTTGTTGTGGGCTTTGGCCTTGATGCAGACCAGAAGTTCAGAAATCTTCCGTATATCGGATATATAGAGACCTGATGTCAGGGTCGGAAGCCTCAGACACAGGCAGCTTCATAATTATTGGATAATGAGTTCTGCTCGGTATATTTTTGAGATTGCGTTAGCAGCCTCCGGCGGTTCGCATGGATTTGCTTTAGGATTTGCTGCTTCGCAGCGCAAATCAGGTGTGGGAAATGCCGAACAGACATATAAAAGGTTTTAAACAGAATGAATAACAGAAGTTTCAGATTTCCGTGGCTGGCATTGGTTGTGATTATGGTTATCTATGCCGGACTACTCTTTCAGGCCAGGACAAACAGTACAAATGTCACATCCCAGAGCATAGAGGCGATGCTTGATGATTCGTCAGGCATACAGTCAGCCGTTATAAGCTCCTCGAGAGAAAACAGCACCGGAAGCTTGAGCATCAGATACAAGGGTGCCGATTATACGGCTACAATTACTGATACAGACAGACTGGCCGAGAAGCTTGATGATAAGGGCATAGACTATACAGTTAAGCTGGATTCCGGCTTTACATTTACAGATCTGATTCCTTATGCGGTTATGCTGATCATGTTCATCGTGCTTATGCGCATGATGACAGGAGGCAAGGCCGGAGGTCAGATGATGAACTTCGGCAAGAGCCGTGCAAAGCTCTCCGTCAACAATGATCTTAATATGAGCAACGTTGCCGGCATGGTCGAGGAGAAGGAGGAGCTTAAGGAGATAGTTCAGTTCTTAAGTGATCCGAAGTCCTTTGCAGACATGGGAGCCCGCATACCTAAGGGCATCATACTCGTAGGTTCACCCGGAACCGGCAAGACGCTTCTTGCCAAGGCTGTTGCAGGTGAAGCCAAGGTGCCGTTCTTCAGCATATCCGGCTCTGACTTCGTTGAGATGTATGTCGGAGTAGGTGCGGCACGTGTCAGAGATATGTTCGAGGAGGCCAAGAGAAACAGCCCGTGCATCATTTTCATAGATGAGATCGATGCTGTGGCAAGAAGAAGAGGAACCGGACTCGGAGGCTCACATGATGAACGTGAGCAGACCCTCAACCAGATGCTTGTTGAGATGGATGGCTTCTCACCGAATCAGGGCATTATAGTCATGGCGGCAACCAACCGTGTGGATATCCTTGATCCGGCCATCATGAGACCGGGACGCTTCGACCGCAAGATAGTTGTAGGCAAGCCTGATGTTGTGGCAAGAGAGGCTATACTTAAGCTGCATGCCAAAAACAAGCATCTTGACAAGGATGTGGATCTTAAGAGAGTTGCCCAGACTACGGCAGGATATACCGGTGCCGATCTTGAAAACCTGCTTAATGAGGCTGCAATCAGCGCAGTTATGGCAGGCAAGAGCGAGATTAATGCAAAGGATATCGAGGATGCATTTATCAAGACGGGCATAGGAACCGAGAAGAAATCCAAGGTTATCTCAGAGCGTGACAAGAAGATCACAGCATATCATGAGACAGGACATGCCATACTCTTCCACCTGCTTAAGGATGTTGGACCTGTGCATATGATAAGCATCATTCCTACTGGAGAGGGCGCTGCAGGTTATACTATGCCGCTTCCGGACAGGGATGACAGCTTTACAACCAGAGGTCAGCTTAAGCATATGATTATGGCTGCCATGGGAGGCCGCATTGCGGAGGAACTTATCTGTGAGGACATTACAACAGGAGCTTCTCAGGATATCAAGCAGGTTACCAAGATAGCCCGCGCCATGGTTATGCAGTACGGCATGAGCGATGCCATCGGCATGATCAACTGCGATGAAAATGGCGACGATGTATTTTTAGGCTATGATATAGCACATAATAAGAGCTACAGTGATGAGATGCTCAAGACCATTGATGCAGAGATCGGCAAGCTTGTAAGTGACTGCTATAAGGAGGCCAAGGAGATTATAATGCAGCACCGCGATGTTCTTGAGAAGAGCTGTGCGCTGCTGCTGCAGAAGGAAAAGCTGAGCGGCGAGGAGTTTGCAGAGCTCTTCAATGAGCCTGCAGGGAGCAGTGCCGATTAAGTAAATGCTGATAAAATCGGTGTTTATGGAAACGTTGATTAAAGCGATTCCTGCACCGGATTTGTACTGCAAAGCAGTAACTTCAGTACTTTCGGGAAAATTCAGCGGCCGGATGAGCTTACTCATCCGGCCGTTTTTACGGCCACAAGTTATCAACATACACTGACCTGAAAATAGAAATTATAAACAAAAAACGAAAGATGACTGGATAAAGGGCTGATTATAAGAAAGCCTGAACAATGAGAGGAAGGTTTTCAGGCTGACTGCCTGGCAACTTGATCCCTGCAGCTTAACAAATAGACAGGAGGAATATGGTCATTTACATCTCAAAATGATCATACAAGGATAAAAATGCAGATAATACACAGTGATAATTATGATAAATTCGTCTGTTCAGCGGGAGCGTGTCCTGAGAGCTGCTGCTC
>CAVALT010000012.1:15055-15470 GCA_963589455.1 Clostridiales bacterium | reverse complement strand
ATGCTATACCATGGATAAGCCTGCAAATTATGTAATATCCATGAAGGATGTAAATGCGATATGCTCAAGAACCATACAGGACAGAGTATTTGATATGATAGGCTATAAGCTGAAGGGCGACGTGACGCATGCTTTATCCATACTTGAGGAGCTGTTCGCCATAAAAACGGCGGCAATGCTTATCCTTCACGTAACAGTAAAGCAGTATGAACGGGCACTCTCCTACAGGGAATGCGTAATGCAGGGACTTGGCGAGGCTGAAACCATGGCAAAGCTGTCCATCAGAGACTGGCAGCTTAAGCGTATACGTGAGCAGACCGGCAATACATCAGCAAAAGAGCTCATCGGAAGACTTGAGGCCTGCGCGGAGACTGAATACAGGATAAAAACCGGTGATCTGAGCGACAGACTCGGA
>CAVALT010000012.1:12645-15045 GCA_963589455.1 Clostridiales bacterium | reverse complement strand
GACTGGAGCTGCTGATGATCAGATAAAAAGAAGCAATTTTTCTGTCCTGCGTCTGAATTAAACCAAAACTGCAGCAAAAATGCGGAAAATGCAGTAAAAAAAGGAAAGTATCCGCTTGACACAAGGCGGCTTTGTATATAAAATGTTCATGTTTGCACGATACTGTCCGTGTCCGGGATTAGTGGAAACATCATAATCTTAAGAAGGAGGTGTAACACAAGAAATGGCAAACATTAAATCAGCAAAGAAGAGAGTGCTTGTAGCACAGACCAGAACTGAGCGTAATAAGGCTATCAGATCAAAGGTTAAGACTTATATTAAGAAGGTTGCTGCTGCTGTTGAGGCAGGAGATAAGGCTGCTGCTGAGGCTGCTCTGAAGACGGCTGCTTCAGAGATTGATAAGGCTCAGACTAAGGGCGTTTATCATGCTAATACAGCTTCAAGAAAGGTAGCAAGACTTTCAAAGGCTGTTGCTGCTATGCAGTAATTAGCGGTCTTGATCAGACTTAATTATAAAAGTAAGCCCTCGGAATAACCCACCGGGGGCTTTTGTAGTATATTCAGGGCATTCAGGCCTTACCGTATTTAAAATTATGGCAGATACGCATTTTGACCAAAGCAAAATAAGAAATTTCAGCATTATTGCCCATATTGATCACGGCAAGTCGACTCTGTCGGACCGTATTATCGAGATGACGGGCCTTCTGTCCAGCCGTGAGATGCAGGCACAGGTGCTGGATAATATGGATATCGAGAGGGAGAGAGGCATCACCATCAAGTCACAGGCCGTCAGAACCATATACAAGGCTGATGATGGTGAGGAATACATATTCAATCTGATTGACACTCCAGGCCACGTTGATTTTAACTATGAGGTATCGAGATCACTTAAGGCCTGTGATGGTGCAGTACTGGTGGTTGATGCTGCACAGGGCATAGAGGCGCAGACTCTGGCCAATGTATATATGGCTCTCGACAATGATCTTGAGGTGGTGCCTGTTATTAATAAGATAGATCTGCCAAGTGCAGACCCTGAGAGAGTGGCACATGAGATAGAGGATGTTATAGGCCTCGAGGCCGAGGATGCTCCAAGGATATCAGCCAAGACAGGACTTAATGTCAGAGAGGTGCTTGAGGCAATAGTTCATAAGATACCGGCACCGTCAGGAGATACCGCGGCTCCGCTCAAGGCTCTTATATTCGATTCTGTATATGATACCTACAGGGGTGTTATCATTTTCTGCCGCATTAAGGAAGGCACTATAAAGCGCGGTATGCGCATTCGTATGATGGCCTCAGGTGCAGAGTATGATGTCACCGAGGTGGGTTACATGCATCCGGGTCAGTTTGCACCCTGTGATGAGCTGAAGGCCGGTGAGGTTGGATACATTACGGCAAGCATCAAGAATATACAGACAACAAGAGTGGGAGATACGGTTACGGATGCCATGAATCCGGCAGCTGAGCCGCTTCCAGGCTATAAGGAGGTTACTCCTATGGTCTACTGCGGACTGTATCCTGCTGACAATGCAAAGTATCCGGATTTAAGAGATGCACTTGAGAAGCTTAAGCTTAATGATGCATCGCTTTTCTATGAACCGGAGACCTCCATTGCACTTGGCTTTGGCTTCCGCTGCGGCTTCCTTGGACTCCTGCATCTGGATGTTATACAGGAGAGGCTTGAGAGAGAGTACAATCTTGATCTTGTAACTACGGCACCGTCTGTTATATATAAGGTTTATAAGACTGACGGCACTGTCATTGATCTTACAAATCCGACTAACCTTCCGGATCCGTCGCAGATTGAATATATGGAGGAGCCTATAGTCAAGGCAGAGATAATGACCACAACGGATTATGTGGGCTCAATCATGAAGCTTTGTCAGGAGAGGCGAGGTAATTATCTCGGCATGGAATACATGGAGGATACAAGAGCTCTTCTTCGCTATGAGCTTCCTTTAAATGAGATAATCTATGACTTCTTCGATGTACTTAAGTCACGCAGCCGCGGATATGCATCCTTTGACTATGAGCTTAAGGGCTATGCAAAATCCAGCCTTGTAAAGCTTGATATACTTGTAAATAAGGAAACTGTAGATGCCCTTTCATTCATTGTATTTGCAGACAGTGCCTATGAGAGAGGCAGAAAGATGTGCGAGAAGCTGAAGGATGAGATTCCGAGACAGCTTTTCGAGATTCCGATTCAGGCGGCCATCGGCGGAAAGATCATTGCAAGAGAAACTGTAAAGGCACTGCGCAAGGATGTACTTGCAAAGTGCTACGGCGGAGACATTTCCCGAAAGAAGAAGCTGCTTGAGAAGCAGAAGGAAGGCAAGAAGCGCATGCGTACCTTCGGATCGGTAGAGATACCGCAGTCTGCATTTATGAGCGTGCTTAAGC
>CAVALT010000012.1:0-12635 GCA_963589455.1 Clostridiales bacterium | reverse complement strand
CGCCAGGTAGGAAATGTTTCAATTCCGCAGCAGGCATTTATGAGCGTGCTTAAGCTGGATGACGAATAATTCAGGATAAAATATGCAATAAATGCGTATAAATATGTTATTGGCAACATTATAAAGCACAGAGCAAACCGGTATAAGCCATGCTTGAAAATCACTAACTCATTTGCAGACTTGCCTGCGGGATTTATTTTAACCCTGCGGCACTGACATCTGACAATAAGGTATAAATATACTAAAATTACGCATATCCATAGAAGAGTATTGACACTCTGACTTTTGAGTGTATAATACACACATGCTGAGGCTGAAAGCAGCTGTATTTACAGGTTACAGGCCACGGCAGATATTACTATGAAGGCAAAGATACACAGCCTTATTGTATTTTATTTTATATGCATTCCGCAAAGGAGCCTGAATGATTCAAGGCTTTAAGAAGCAGCCTGAATCAGCCGGGTTCACAGCAACAGAGCGGAAGCAAAGGGGAGAGAAAATTATGAAAAAGTTTATGGCAGGAACACTTGCTGCATTTATGGCACTTTCACTTGCAGCCTGCGGTTCATCATCAACAGCAGACACAACTGCAGCTGAGACAGAGAGCACAGAGGCAGCTGAGAGCACTGAGGCTGAAAGCACAGACGCAGCTTCAGCAGACATTCAGACAGTTGAGGCAGGCAAGCTTACAGTAGCAACAAGCCCTGACTTTGCACCGTATGAGTTCTATGCAATTGATGAGAACGGACAGCCGCAGCTTGCAGGCTTTGATATGGATCTTGCACAGTATATTGCAGATTATCTCGGACTTGAGCTCGAGGTAGTTCCGATGGACTTTGACGGAACAATCATGGAGCTTTCACAGGGCAATGTAGACCTTGGAATGGCAGGCTATTCACCGTCAGCAGACCGTGCAGAGGTTATGGACTTCTCTGATATCTATATCACAGGCGGACAGTCATTTGTATGCCTTAAGGACAATGCAGACAAGTTCAAGACACTTGAGGATACCAATAATTCAGAGTACACCATCGGTGCACAGGTAGGTTCAATCCAGGCTAACCTTGCAAAGGAGAATTCACCTGAGGCTGATATCATCGAGATGGCAAAGGTTACCGACATAATAGCTGATCTTATTTCAGGCAAGATGGACGGTGCTTATATCGAGACCATGGTAGCAGAGAGCTATGCAAAGAACTATCCTGAGCTTGATGTAGTTCTTCAGGTTCCTTATGATGCTGAGGGTTCAGTAGTTGGTGTCAACAAGGGCAACACAGCACTTCTTAACGGTGTAAATGAGGCAATTGCAAAGTGCATCGAGGACGGAACACTTAACGATTACGTTGCAAAGGCTAATGAGCTTGCAAGCGGAGACATCATTGAGGGTCTTGTAGATGAGACAACTGCTGATTCAGCAGCAGAGACAGAGGCTGCAGCAGAGACCGAGTCAGAGTCCGCAGCAAAATAAGCTAAGCTGAATATAACAGATACAGAATAGCAATAAAGAATAGAGCCGGGTATATGCCAAAAGCGTATATCCGGCTTTTCTGCGTCCTGCGGCAGAGCATTCATGGAAATGCCGGTTTAAGGAAAATCATATATAGTCGGGGCAGGCAGCTTAAAAATTTACAGCCTCAAAATCTGCCGCTTTATGCCAGTGTGAGAAAAATTATAAGGCATAGATACGCCGCAAAAAATGCCCGATACCGTATTTGAGTGATTTTGCTCTTGTATGTTATTTCACGGTAACTTATAATAATACAATTGCATCAGGCAAAATAACAATCAACTAATTCGGAGGAAACACTGTTGTTCAGCATAGCTGGTTTTGAAAAAGCCTTTGAGTACATAGATCTTTTCAAGCAGGGTCTTATCTGTACGATCTCATTATCAATATTTACGGTTGTATTCGGCTTCATACTTGCCCTTATTCTGGCAGTTATGAGATTATCGGATTTCCGTCCGTTCAGAGCACTTGCTCTGACAGAGGACGGACATGAAAAGGATGAGGGCTTTATTGCGGCACTCAGCAGATTTAATCCCTTAAGCTTTATAGCCACGGTCTATGTCGAGGTCTTCAGAGCAACACCTATGCTGGTACAGCTCTTCATAATCTTCTATGTTGTCTTTGCAAATGTAGATTTTCCGACCGTTAAGCTCTTCGGCTTTATAAGAACGGATAGATTTATTCCTGGTGTTGTCGCACTGGCTATGAATTCTGCTGCGTATCTTTCAGAGATAATCCGTGCAGGAATACAGTCTGTTGACGGCGGCCAGACTGAGGCTGCTCGTTCACTCGGATTTTCGCAGTTCGAGAATATGAGGTATATCATACTTCCGCAGGCTATTAAGAATATACTTCCGCCTATAGCAAATGAATTCGTTACCATCATTAAGGAATCATCCATCTGCTACACAATCGGAGTTCAGGATATCATGTATGCCGTATCGGCAACCAAGGGAGCAACCTACAGAATCGCAGAGCCTCTTATCATAGCAACCTGTGTTTATTTCTGCCTGACCTTCCCGACTTCCAAGATTATTGCATACTGCGAGAGGAGGATGAGACGTGGAGACAAGAGATAATGCACTGATATCGGTTCAGGGACTTTGCAAATACTATAATAAGGGTGCAATCAAGGCACTCGATAATGTTTCCGTGGATATAAACAAGGGCGATGTAATGGTGGTTATCGGACCGTCAGGCTCCGGTAAGTCTACATTTTTAAGAAGTCTTAATCTAATGGAGCATCCGACTGCAGGAACAATAATCTTCGATGGAGTAGATATTACCAAGAAGAGAATCAAGGATGAAAACGGCAGGTGGACCAAGCTTGACATTGATGCACACAGGAGAAAGATGGGCATGGTATTCCAGCACTTCAATCTCTTTCCGCATATGACCATCATCGACAACATAACACTTGCACCGATTAAGGTTAAGAATGTTCCAAAGGCTGAAGCCGAGCAGAAGGCACTTGAGCTTCTGGAGCGAGTAGGTCTTAAGGACAGGGCAAATGCATATCCGATACAGCTTTCTGGCGGACAGAAGCAGCGTGTTGCCATAGTAAGAGCACTTGCAATGGAGCCGCAGGTAATGCTTTTTGATGAGCCGACCTCAGCACTTGATCCGGAGATGGTAGGAGAGGTTCTGGATGTTATCAAGGAGCTTGCCCGTGAAGGCATGACCATGGTGGTTGTTACGCACGAGATGGGCTTTGCAAGAGAGGTCGGAAACCGCATGCTCTTCATGGCAGACGGAAAGCTGCTCGAGGAGGGCACGCCAAAGGAGATATTCGAATCCCCGAAGCACCCGAGACTCCAGGATTTTTTAAGTAAAATTCTATAATCAAAGCTAAGGCAGGTGCCCTGCGCCTGTATTACAAAACAATGGACATATACAAGCAGACAGCAGTAGATGCGGCAGAAGCAAAAAAAGATAAAATATATGCACTCGCAGATGACATATGGTCGCATCCGGAGCTCTCGCTTAAGGAATATCATGCCTGTGAGGCCTTCTGCAAGGTGCTTGAGGAAGAGGGCTTCAAGGTAGAGCGTGGACTTTCCGGCATAGAGACCTCCTTTGCGGCAAGCTTTGGAACAGGACGCCCGGTAATAGGGCTGCTTGCAGAGTATGACGCTCTGTCAGGCCTGTCGCAGAAGGCATTTTTCGTAAAAAAAGAAAAGCGCGACGTCGGAGATATTGAAAGTGATGCCGGACACGGCTGCGGACACAACCTGCTCGGAGCGGGAGCGCTTGCGGCTGCAATCGGGGTCAAGGCTTATCTTGAAAAGTACAAGGCACCGGGAACGGTGATATTGTATGGCTGCCCCGGCGAGGAGGGTGTTGCAAGCAAGGCCTTCTTCGCAAGAGACGGAGTATGGGACGGACTTGATGCTGCGCTGACCTGGCATCCTGAGGCCTGCAATGAGGTGGCTATAGGAAGCTCGAACGCCTGCATTCAGACCTTATACCGCTTTAAAGGCATTGCGGCTCATGCCAGTGCAAATCCCGACATGGGCAGAAGCGCACTTGATGCAGTTGAGCTTATGAATATAGGAGTTCAGTTCCTGAGAGAGCATATGAGCACAAAGGCCCGCATACATTATGCAATTACCGATGCGGGAGGAATGAGTCCTAATGTAGTTCAGTCAGAGGCGGCTGTGCTTTATATGGTGCGCTGCGATAAGGTTTCGGAGGCACTTAAGCTTCAGAAGCGTGTGGACGACATAGCAAGGGGCGCGGCTCTTATGACAGGAACAGAATGTACGCAGAGCTTTGTTGACGGCTTGTCCGAGCTTGTGCCGAATCACGTTCTGGAGAGACTGCTGTACAACAATTTTGAGGAGCTTGGCGTGCCGGAGCATGATGCTGCTGAAAATGAATTCGCTGAGGAGCTTATTAAGACCTATGAGGTCAGTCAGGCTCCGGGGCTTGCAAGTCCGTACAGTGATGCTTATGCAGAGGAGGCAGAGCGCTTAAGGGCAGGGCGTGCGATGAATGATTTTCTTCTGCCGCTCTATGAGGGTGATACCTTTGAGCCGGGTTCAACGGATGTGGGAGATACAAGCTGGAATACTCCGACAGCTCAGATACATGTTGCAGCATGGCCGAACGGCTGTCCCGGACACAGCTGGCATAGTACGGCATCAGCAGGAAGCAGCATTGGCCGCAAGGCAGCACTGCATGCAGGCAAGGTGCTTGCAGCTGCAGCAGTAGAGCTGATGAGGGATGAAGAGACGCTTAGGGCCGCCCGTGCAGAGTTTGAAAAACGAACCGCTGCCGGATACAATTGCCCTATACCCGCAGCTGCCAAAGCCAAAGCTGTAGTTTGACGTTTTTATTACAATAATTTTAACTTCGTTGCTTTTATACAAAGCCCTGTGCTATATCTGATTCGGGGTCTGAGGCATTTACAGCCGCACTATGGCGGACTAAGTCACAGACCGTACTGCAGATAAGGCACAGGGCTTTTAACAGAACAGGAGTAGACATATGCTTTCAGTTACAAGGATGATAGTCGGATATGTAAGCACGAACTGCTATCTGGTTAAAAATGATGAGACCAGAGAGTGTGTCATTATAGATCCAGGTGATAATGCAGACGGCATTAAGGCCAAGATCAACGAGGCCGGAGCCACTCCGAAGGCAATTCTTCTGACACACGGACACTTTGACCATATCATGGCGGTTCCGGAGCTTGAGAAGGCATATCCCGGCATACCTGTATATGCCTATACGGCTGAGCGAGTGCTGCTTGAGGATGCAAAGATCAATGAGAGCAAGGGCTTTAAGAGACCTACAGTCATAAATGATGTGCACTATCTGGAGGATGGTCAGGAGCTGGAGCTCTTAGGAGTCAGCTGGAGAGTGATAAGCACTCCGGGCCATACTGTAGGAAGCTGCTGCTATTATATAGAAGAAGCAGGAGTTCTGTTTTCAGGGGATACTCTGTTTGACGGAGACTGCGGAAGAACCGATCTTGCTACAGGCGATACAGCAGCCATTATACACAGCATTAAGGATGTACTCATGAAGCTTCCGGATGACACGCAGGTGCTGCCGGGACATGAGACATTTACAACTATAGGCAGGGAGCGGGTGCAGAACAGCGTTATGCGCATGAACCGCTTCTGCTGAGCTTAAGGAGGCTGAATGGTTAAAATTTACAGGACGGCGGTCACGGTACTGGCATCATTGGTCTGTCTTATGGTATTATCTATCAGACCGCAGGCGGCGGAATATAAGCTTGGTCCCGGAGATCATTATGATGAAGCGGGAAATGTTGTTGCGCTTAACGGAAGCATAATAGCTAGAGCGGACGGCACCGCAGTTTCGGATACGGCATCAGAAAGCAAGAGCTATACTGTATTAGGAAACGGAACCGGAGGCTCAAGTGAGATACCGGCAGCGCAGATTATTGCAGGAGCTGCAGGCACTAAGAGCGGCAGCACTGAAGCAGCAGCCAATGCCTCCGGCAGCAGTACGGCAGCAGCAATAGCAACTGCAACAGCAGCAACAACAACAACAGCAACAGCGCAGGCTGCAGCTACAGGCAACGCTTCAGAGAATACCGCAAAGACAAAAACGAACAGCAATACAGCGACAGCTGCAGATACCGGCAGCACAGATACCGGGTCAGCGGCACAGACCGCTAAGGCAGCTGAGATATCAGTACCGAATTACACGGTAAGCGGAAGCGGAGCCGATGCAGTCTATACCTTCGAGGGCAAGAAGTACAGAAAGAGCTCCCTTTACGGTACACAGAGACTTACAGGCTATGCTGCAGAGGAGACGGGAACAAGCAGTACCGTATCCGGCAAAGCTGCCATGCCGCGGCATACAGCAGCAGCTCCGTCGGATATACCGCTCGGAACCGTAATCATAGTTGAGGGCGTATCCGGTCCGAGAGCCTCGTTATACAACGGTGTATATGTTGTTGAAGACAGAGGCGGAGCAAAGCTTGAAGCAGAAAGAATGATCGACATTTTCTTCGGATCAGCTGCAGAGGCTGATGCTGTTACTGCCGCAGGCTGGAACAACGCAGACATTTATATAGCTGAAGCAGTAAAATGAAACCGGATTTAGAAATTTATATACACATACCCTTTTGTGAAAAAAAATGTAACTACTGTGATTTTCTCTCATTTAAGGCAGATGCACGCTGCTATGAGGAATATGTTTCACAGCTGAAGAAAGAGCTTGCGGTAATGAGCACCTATGGTGCGGCTTACACTGTAAGCTCTGTTTTTGTGGGCGGAGGAACGCCCTCGCTTCTGCCGGCCTATCAGATAAGCGGGCTGATGGAATGCATACGGGAATACTTTGATCTTGCTAAGGATGCAGAGATAACAATTGAATGCAATCCCGGATCAATAATGAGGCACAAGCTCACGGAATATAAGAAGGCAGGCATCAACCGCCTGAGCATAGGACTGCAGTCAGCGGATAATGCCGAGCTGAAGCTTTTAGGACGCATACATACCTTTGAGGAATTCCTTAATACCTATCAGTCGGCCCGCATGGAGGGCTTTGACAATATCAATGTTGACCTGATCGACTGCATACCGATGCAGAGCATTAATACCTGGCGCAGAACGCTTCGTACTGTAACCATGCTTAAGCCGGAGCATATATCTGTGTACAATTTGATTATTGAGCCCGGCACTCCTTTTTATGAGATGAATGCTGATGGAGTGCTGATGATGCCGTCCGAGGACGAGCAGAGCCGTATAGATGAGTATACGCGCACGTACATGAAACGTATGGGCTATGAAAGGTATGAATTCAGCAACTGGTCTAAGCCCGGAAGAGAATGCCGGCATAATCTGGGCTACTGGCAGGGTGTTCCGTATCTTGGCTTCGGACTGGGTGCGGCATCGTACTTCGAGGGCTTCAGATGGAATAATACTTCAGATATGAATGAGTATATGTCTGTAAATGAACATCGTGGTCCATTGCCGGACAATGCTGCAAATGATGCCAATAATGCCAATGATGCTGATTATGTCGGCAAGGCTTACGGCAAAACTTCAGATAAGGTCTCAGGTGAAGCTGAGAGCTGTGCGGATGCCTTTGCTGCTCAGCGAAGAGATCTTCGGAAGCTTACACGTGAGGACAAGATGGAGGAATTCATGTTCCTCGGACTGCGCTGTACCAGAGGAATATCGGAGGCGAATTTCTACGGCAGATTCGGACTTGCTGTCTCAGATGTATACGGAGCACAGCTTGCAAAGTACACCGGGCTTGGCCTTATAGAGCATGCCGGCGGAATGTACAGACTGACGGAACGCGGCATAGAGGTCAGCAATGTAATATTAAGCGAGTTTCTGCTGGATAAAAAGCAGGAGCCGCAGCCATAAAGCTCATGATATCAGTTGGAGTCAAAGGCGCTTTGCCCAACCGGTATCAGATTGCTCCGCACTCCGAGCTCATGCAATATTCAAACATTCATAAATCAGACACATTTAACCGCTTGACTTTTGCCGGGCGGTATTATAATATACAGATGTTAGCAATCAAGAGACAAGAGTGCTAACAGGAAACTGCGGAGGGCAAGTACAGACCCAAGGCATGGCGGGTGACAGTGATAATGGAATTGGATGAGAGAAAAACAATCATATTAAAGGTCATTATCAAGAGCTATCTTGAGACCGGAGAGCCGGTGGGCTCGCGCACAATCTCCAAGCTGAGCGGACTTAATCTGAGCTCGGCCACTATAAGGAATGAGATGAGCGATCTGGTTGAGATGGGCTATATTGAGCAGCCGCATACCTCCGCAGGACGTATTCCTACAGATAAGGGCTACCGCTTTTATGTTGACAGCATTGTCAGCGACAGCGACCGCAGGATATCCGATGTGACCACACAGATGCTTGAGAGAGTTGATAAGCTTGAGCTTCTGCTTAAGAATATCGTACGTGCGATTGCAAGTGATACCAATTATGCTGCTCTGATAAGCGGACCAAGCACCTCAACAGCCAAGATCAAGTATCTGCAGCTTAGTGTTCCGGCAGAGGGACAGGTGCTGATGATACTGGTTCTGGACGGCAACGTCATCAAGAACGAGCTGCTCAGCACAGCTGACAGCATGGACCATGAGACAGCAATGAACCTGACGATTATGATGAATAATCATCTGAGCGGCCTCAGTCTCAGAGAGATAAGCCCGAAGGTGACAACGGACATTATGGTTCAGGCGGGAGAGCAGAGCTCAAACGTCAAGATCATACTTGATGCAATAGTCGAGATGCTCGAGCAGGGTGAAAACAACCACGATATATTTACCTCCGGAGCAAAGAACATTTTCAGGTACCCGGAGCTCACGGACATTGATAAGGCCTCAGCACTTATATCTGCCTTCGAGGAGAAGGACAAGCTGAATGATCTGGTCAATGAGGTCACTGAGCTTAGCGTCGCTGAAGGAGATACACAGGGTAATATCCGGGTATATATCGGAGGAGAGGGCCCGGTCAAGAATATGAAGGACTGCTCGCTTATAACAGCTAATTATGAGCTTGGAGACGGCATGACCGGAGTGATAGGCGTTATAGGTCCTAAGCGTATGGATTACGAGAAGGTTATGAAGACGATAAGCAGTATTAAGGATCAGCTGGACAGCAGCTTTAATGACAGCGGCAGGAAGGATGAGTGATATGGCAGATAATAAGGATATGGATAAGGAAAAGGATAAGACAGAGTCAGCTCAAGCAAAGGCTGAGGAGACAGAAAAAACTGACGTAGCTGAAGCTGCAGAGACAGATATGGCAAAGGCAGAGGCTGAGGAAGCAAAGAAAGCTGATTCCGACACTGCCGGGGAAGCCAAAGCCTGTGATGCAGGAGAAACGTCCGCAGAACAAACAGGAGATTCAGCCGGTGAACCGGATAAGGAGCAGTCAGAGGAGTCAGATGAACAGTCTGAGTCAGCTGATGCTAAGCCGGACAAGAAGGATAAGCAGATAGAGGAGCTGAATGACAGATACAGGAGGCTTTTCGCTGAATTTGATAATTTCCGCAAGAGAAGTGAGGCAGAGAAGACCGGTATGTTCGCAGAGGGCGAGCGTACGGTACTGCTGAAGATACTTCCGCTTATAGATAATTTTGAGAGAGCACTCGGCAGCATACCGGAGGAGCAGAAGGGAACAGCACTTGCAGAGGGCATAGATAAGACCTATAAGGCCTTTGCAGCTCAGCTCACAGAGCTTGGAGTTACGCCGATAAAAGCCACAGGCAAGACCTTTGATGCCAACCTGCATAATGCGGTAATGCATGTTGAGGATGATAATGCAGAGGAGAACATGGTTGTTGAGGAATTCCAGAAGGGATATATGTTCAAGGACAAGGTTCTCAGATATTCAATGGTAAAGGTTGCCAATTAAAGGCAGCCGGATGATTTCAGACATTTTATTTCAGACAGTTTTGGGAGGATATAATCATGAGCAAGATAATCGGTATTGACCTTGGAACAACAAACAGCTGCGTAGCAGTTATGGAGGGCGGCAAGCCAACAGTTATCCCTAACGCAGAGGGACAGAGAACAACACCGTCCGTAGTAGCATTTACAAAGACAGGCGAGAGACTTGTAGGTGACCCGGCAAAGCGTCAGGCAATAACAAACCCTGACAGAACCATCTCTTCAATCAAGAGACATATGGGTACTGACTATAAGGTAACCATTGACGGCAAGTCATATACTCCGCAGGAGATTTCAGCTATGATTCTTCAGAAGCTGAAGGCAGATGCTGAGAGCTACCTCGGTGAGACAGTATCAGAGGCAGTTATTACCGTTCCTGCTTACTTCAATGATGCTCAGCGTCAGGCAACCAAGGATGCCGGCAAGATTGCAGGACTTGATGTAAAGCGTATCATCAATGAGCCTACAGCTGCTGCACTTGCATACGGACTTGAGGATGAGAAGGAGCAGAAGGTTATGGTCTACGATCTCGGCGGCGGTACCTTCGATGTATCTCTTATCGATATCGGAGACGGCGTAGTTGAGGTTATGGCAACCAACGGTGATACACACCTCGGCGGCGATGACTATGATAATGCTATCATGAGCTGGCTTGTAAGCGAGTTCAAGAAGACTGAGGGCATTGATCTTTCAGGCGATAAGATGGCAATGCAGAGACTTAAGGAGGCAGCAGAGAAGGCTAAGAAGGAGCTTTCAGCGGCAACCACAACCAACATCAACCTGCCGTTCATCACAGCAACCCAGGATGGACCTAAGCACCTCGACATGACTCTTACAAGAGCTAAGTTTGATGAGCTTACAGCAGAGCTTACAGCACGTACCGATGTTCCGGTTAAGAATGCAATGAAGGATGCAGGCGTTACCAATGCTGACCTTGGCAAGGTACTTCTTGTCGGTGGTTCAACACGTATGATCTGTGCACAGGATGAGGTTAAGAAGCTTACAGGCAAGGAGCCTTCAAAGACACTTAACCCTGATGAGTGCGTAGCTATCGGTGCAGCTGTTCAGGGCGGAAAGCTTGCAGGTGATGCCGGTGCCGGCGATGTTCTTCTTCTCGATGTAACACCGCTTACCTTGAGCATCGAGACTCTTGGCGGAGTAGCTACTCCTCTTATCAAGAGGAACACAACTATTCCTACAACTGCTCAGCAGGTATTCTCAACTGCAGCTGATAATCAGACAGCAGTTGATATCCACATTGTACAGGGTGAGCGTGAGTTCGCTAAGGATAATAAGACTCTCGGTCAGTTCAGACTCGACGGCATTGCACCGGCTCCACGCGGAATTCCGCAGATTGAGGTTAAGTTCGATATTGATGCCAACGGTATTGTAAATGTATCTGCAAAGGATCTTGCTACAGGCAAGGATGCACATATCACCATCACCTCAGGCTCCAACATGTCTCAGGATGATATTGATAAGGCAGTAAGAGAGGCTCAGCAGTTCGAGGCAGAGGATAAGAAGAAGAAGGAAGGCATCGATACCAAGAACGAGGCTGATTCTATCGTATTCCAGACCGAGAAGGCACTTAAGGATGTCGGAGACAAGGTTTCTGACTCAGATAAGGCAGCAGTTCAGGCAGACATTGATGCACTTAAGAATGCACTCAATGCTCTTCCGGCAGACGGAACACTTACTGACGACCAGATTGCCAACATCAAGTCTCTCAAGGAGAAGCTTATGAGCTCTTCACAGGGAGTATTCACAAAGATGTATGAGCAGGCTCAGGCAGCTCAGGGTGCAGCAGGCAATGCCGGGGCATCAGATGCAGGAGCACAGCAGTCAGCATCACATGATGACAATGTTGTAGACGGAGATTACAAAGAGGTATAAGCCTGCCGCCTGCTGACATATAACCAGCTGTTCAGAACACAGCGGGATATCCCGTCTGGATATCCTGATGCATGCGGCCATGCGGTCTGTTATGACTCATGGCTGCATGAATATGATGATAAACAGATAATTGCAACTATTTAGCACACATCTCGAGTTTGCTAAACAGATACGTATAATTAATGATCAGGTACCGGTGGCGAAGTGTATACTTCGCCATACGGTGCGTTTTAGGATAATGGCTTGAGGAACAAATATGGCTGAAAAAAGAGATTATTATGAGGTATTGGGAGTAGATAAAAATGCTGACGATGCCACAATAAAAAAAGCATACAGACAGCTTGCAAAGAAATATCATCCCGATGCTAATCCGGGTGATAAGGAGGCGGAAGCAAAATTCAAGGAAGCAGGAGAAGCATATGCAGTCCTGTCCGATTCCGAGAAGAGAGCAGCCTATGACCGATACGGTCATGCAGCCTTTGACGCCAACTCAGCAGCCGGAAGAGCCTCGGGCTTCGGAGGCTATGATTTCAGCGGAGCAGATTTTTCTGATATATTCAGTGATCTGTTCGGCGGCGGCTTTGGCTTTGGCAGCAGCTATCGTCAGAGCTATGGCGGAGGTGCTTCGGCCGCAAGGAGAGGCGCTGATGTCAGAACGATGATACGCATTAATTTTAATGATGCGGTTAAGGGCTGTGAAAAGGAGATAGATGTAAATTATAAGGATACCTGCCAGAGCTGCAAGGGCACTGGTGCAAAGGCCGGAACCTCACCTGAGACCTGTCAGAAGTGCGGCGGACGCGGCAAGGTGACCATGATGCAGAATAA
>CAVALT010000011.1:14956-15950 GCA_963589455.1 Clostridiales bacterium | reverse complement strand
AGTTGTCGGCGCCGCTGTCGCAACCGACCTGAGCCAGGCTATATCCTGTATTCTTGCCTTTGCCTTCCTTATCCGTGTACCTGCCGATTATAAGGTTGTGCTTAAGGAAATAAGGATACATAAGCATATGATGATGCGTGTTATCCGCATAGGACTTCCTACAGGCATACAGAACATGGTTATATCGCTTTCAAATATCCTGCTGCAGTCAAGCGTAAACGGCTTTGGTGCAGCTGCCATGGCGGGCTTCTGCGCCTACCTTAAGATTGATGGCTTTACCGTGCTTCCGGCCCTCAGCTTCAGCATGGCCATTACGACCTTTGTAGGTCAGAACTACGGCGCAGGCAGATATGACAGACTGAAAAAGGGAATTGTTGTTACCGTTGCAATGTGCACTGTTTATACCATTATATCCGGAATCGCACTGCTCATTAACGACAGAGCGGTTATGCACCTGTTCAGCAGCGACGAGAGCGTTATCGAATACGGTATCGCAGCTATGAAATATTTCTGTCCGTTTTACTGGGTACTCGGACTCATGCACGGACTCGGCGGTGCAGTGCGCGGTACGGGACACAGCATGCCTCCTATGATAATAATGCTTATATCCATGTGCCTGCTTCGTATAGTCTGGATAATCCTCATCCTTCCTTACTTCGAAACCATAGACGGCATATTCGTGCTCTACCCGGTAACCTGGGCTATAGGCGCTGTACTCATGATGATGTACTTCTTTGCAGCCAGATGGCTTGGCGGCAGGCGCATACTGTCAAAGGTCGAGGCAGCTTAAGGCACACCATCATGTTCTATACAAAGTGTCGAAAACATATAAGCTCCAAATATCCTAACTAAAGAGGAAAATTTTACCTAACAAGAAAAAGCCCTCAGCCATGAGTTAATACTCAAAGCTGAGGGCTTTTCTAATTCGTATCTTTAAGGAATATGTTACCCGAGTCTAATACTTTTGACCCGGGTAACATCATTATATCAGCTG
>CAVALT010000011.1:0-14946 GCA_963589455.1 Clostridiales bacterium | reverse complement strand
ACTCAAAGCTAAGGGCTTTTTCTAATTGATATCCTTAAAAAATATGTTACCCGGGTCAAATTTCTTGCCCTGACATCATTATATCAGCTGTGCTCAGCACTTCTCTGATATCTTGTGCTCGAAGCGATTCCTCGCATTAAGATCCGGAAGCTCCGTCGGATACTCTCCGCTGAAGCAGGCTGTACAGAAGCCCATGCCTGATTCCTCTGCAAGCCTCTTAGCCTGATCTATGCTAAGATATCCGAGCGAGTCTGCTCCGATGATCTCAGCAATCTCATCAACTGTATGATTGCAGGCTATAAGATGCTCTCTCGAATCAACATCGGTACCGTAGAAGCACGGATTTGTAAACGGAGGTGCGGATATACGCATGTGAACCTCCTTTGCACCAGCATCTCTGAGCAGTGATATAATACGGCGGCTGGTCGTTCCTCTTACAATCGAATCATCAACAAGCACAACACGCTTGCCCTTGACAGCCGAAGGCACCGGATTAAGCTTGATCCTTACCTTATCCTCACGATTGGACTGTCCCGGCTCGATAAAGGTACGTCCCATATATTTATTCTTGATAAATCCAAGCTCAAACGGTATGCCTGAGGCTCTTGCATATCCTAAGGCAGCATCAAGTCCCGAATCAGGCACTCCTACCACAACATCAGCATCCGCCGGGTAGGTTTCAGCCAGGAAGCGTCCTGCCTTAAGTCTTGCATCATGCACCGAAACTCCGTCAATAATCGAATCGGGTCTTGCAAAGTAGATATACTCAAATACGCACATGGTGCTCTCAGCAGTATTGCAGTGCGTCCTGATTGATCTCGGACCGTTTTTATCTATTACAAGTATCTCTCCGGGCTCGATATCTCTTACAAACTGTGCACCTACCGCATTCAGAGCACAGCTCTCCGACGCCACAATATAGCTTCCGTCCTCTCTTGTGCCGTAGCAGAGCGGTCTGAAGCCTCTCTTATCTCTTACCGCTATAAGCTTGGTCGGAGACATTACTATAAGGGAAAATGCTCCGTCAATCTGCTGTACTGCAGCCTCTACTGCAGTCTCTATAGAAGGACATCTGAGTCTCTCCCTTGTCACCTCGTAGGCTATAACCTCTGTATCACTGGTCGTGTGGAATATGGCTCCCTGCAGCTCTAACTGTCTCTTAAGCGTAGCCGCATTTGTCAGGTTGCCGTTATGCACCAGGGACATCGGTCCCTTGACATGGTTGACCTGCATAGGCTGGCAATTTTCCCTTATACGTCCTCCGGTTGTGCCGTAGCGCACATGTCCTATAGCTATATTGCCAGTTCCGAGCGATTTAAGCACATTATGAGTAAAGACATCGTTGATAAGTCCGATATCCTTATGAGTATGGAAAATGCCGTCGTCATTAACAGTTATGCCGCAGCCCTCCTGACCTCTGTGCTGAAGGGCATAGAGACCGTAATAGACTGTTGATGCAACATCTGCTGTCTCCGGAGCATATACTCCGAAGACACCGCACTCCTCGTGAAGCTTATCAGCCTCATCATCCCTGCTGAGACCGTCGGAGAGCCTGTCAGTGCATTCAGCAGCAGATTCAAATTCAGAATATTGCCTAAGCTGATTGTAATTATCCATTCTTGCTTTCCTTATTCTTTAACGATGCCTCTACCAGTCCCTTAAAGAGCGGATGAGCCTTATTCGGACGGCTCTTGAACTCCGGATGGAACTGTACTCCGATGAAGAAATCATTTTCCGGAATCTCTACTGTCTCTACTATATAGTCATCAGGAGAGGTTCCGCTGATGACAAGTCCCGTATCTATAAGCAGTCTGCGGAACTCATTGTTGAATTCATATCTGTGGCGGTGACGCTCAGATATCTCCTCTGTACCGTAGCAGCGGTACATCTGCGTATCCTTCTTGATGTGGCACGGATAAGCTCCGAGACGAAGGGTTCCTCCCTTTGCCACCTCATCATTCTGATCCGGAAGGAAGTCGATAACCTTGTTAAGTGAATCAGGATTAAACTCTCTGGAGTTTGCATCCGTAAGGCCTGTCACATAACGTGCATAGGCGATTACCGCAATCTGCATACCAAGACAGATTCCAAGGTAAGGAACATTATGGGTTCTGCAGTAATTGGCGGTATAGATCATGCCGTCTATGCCTCTGTTGCCGAAGCCTCCCGGAACTATGATGCCGTCACAGTCCTTAAGCTCAGCTTCGACATTGTCAGCAGTAATGCCCTCTGAATCGATCCACTTGATATCTACATGTGCAGCATTGTCATAGCCTGCATGGCGAAGTGCCTCTGCTACGGAGAGATATGCATCATGCAGCTGCACATACTTTCCGACAAGTCCGATGGTCACATGCCTGTTTCTGTTGTGAACCTTCTCAAGCATGGCATTCCACTCAGACATATCTATATCCGGAGCGTCTATGCCAAGCTCACGGCAGACTATCGATGAGAAATTGCTCTTCTCAAGCATTATCGGTGCCTCATAAAGCACAGGAAGGGTCATATTCTCGATTACGCAGTCCTTCTTAACATTGCAGAACAGTGAAATCTTGTTGAATATTGACTCCTCCAGCGGCTCATCTGCACGAAGTATGATTATATTAGGGTTGATGCCCATGCCCTGAAGCTCCTTAACGGAATGCTGCGTAGGCTTGGACTTATGCTCATCGGAACCGCTTAAGAAAGGAACAAGCGTTACATGTATAAAGAGGCTGTTCTCTCTGCCAACCTCAAGGGATACCTGTCTTGCCGCCTCAAGGAAGGGCTGAGACTCTATATCTCCTATGGTTCCTCCGATCTCGGTTATTACGACATCTGCATCTGAGCTCTTGCCGACCTGATATACAAATTCCTTAATTTCATTGGTTATATGAGGGATTACCTGAACTGTAGAGCCAAGATACTCTCCGCGGCGCTCCTTGTTAAGTACATTCCAGTAAACCTTGCCTGTTGTAAGATTTGAAAACTTGTTGAGGTCCTCATCTATAAAACGCTCATAGTGTCCAAGGTCAAGATCTGTTTCCGCACCGTCATTGGTAACATATACCTCTCCGTGCTGATACGGGCTCATGGTTCCCGGATCGACATTGATGTACGGATCCAGCTTCTGTGCAGCAACCTTAAGGCCACGGGCCTTTAAAAGACGTCCGAGGGACGCTGCGGTAATACCCTTGCCCAGGCCTGATACTACACCGCCTGTTACAAAAATGTACTTAGTTGTCTTCATAGTCTACCCCTGTCGTAATATACCAAATCGTTTGTGTTCAAATCAGATAAATATCTCCGCTTCGAAGCACGCCTTTACTCATGCTTCTGAGGATTCCTGTGCTTTTGCAGATTCCTGCGTGCAGAAAAGAGCTCACGCAGCCGAAACTTAAGCGGCAATCAGCCCTGTATCAGACTGCTGCCGTGTCATGCCTTTATGCATCATAGGTTCTTATGATGCTCTCTGCAACCTCTCGTCTCGATATACGCGCATCCATAGCACGCTTCTCTATAAAATAATGTGCATCCTGCTCACTCATATTCATCTTGTCTATGAGCAGCCATTTTGCACGGTTGACCGCACGAATATCAGCCATCTTCTCCTGAAGTGACTTATTTTTGGTCTCCATCTTCTTAAGTCTTACGCTGAGAGCTGTAAGCAGACGCACCGTACTGTAGAAGGCCTGTCTTGAATTAGGCTTTGCGAGCACAAGAACTCCCGCGTCCTCAAGATCATAGGCCGCCTTTTCCGCTATCTCGGCTTTAACCAGCAGCAGCACTCCCATAGGAAGATCAGCTGCATCCCTCGCAAGCTCTACTCCAAACTCATCGCTCAAGGGAGTATCTATGATAAAGATATCGGGAGGCGTCTCTATAAGCATGCGCCTTGCCTCTCCTGCAGAGCTTGATTGTTCAACGGTAAATTCAGACTGAGGAAGCAATCCTGTGAAATATTCAAATGTTTTCTTGCCGGCAGATACTATCAGTACCCTGTGGCCGGATTTCAATAGACTCATAAGCTTCCGGTTTCTCCGTTTATTAAAGTATGTTCAGAAAATTATCCGGAAGTACTGAATTAATGAACTCACTCTTCCTTGCTATATCAACAGCCTCCGAGAGATAATCCGGAAGCCTGTCGAGACCTGCCTTCGCCGCATTGTCCGGATTATACAGATCCATGTCAACCGGAGCCGGAAGCTCAAGCTTTGTCTTTATGCCGTCCAATCCTGCATATATTAGCAGTGCAAAGGCTATGTAGGGATTAGCCGTAGGGTCTGCTGAGCGCAGCTCAAAGCGTCTGTACTCGCCGCTTGCAGCCGGTATACGGATAAGCTGTGAGCGGTTCTGGTGAGACCAGGATATATACTTAGGTGCCTTCTTCTCTCCAAGACGCTTATATGAATCCTCTGTAGGGTTGAGATATGCACAAAGCTCCTTGATATGCTTAAGCACACCGGCCATAAACTGCTGGGTAAGCACAGAACTGTCGCCTCCGTCAAGTCTGTTCACTGACATGTTGATATGCAGTCCGTTTCCGCTGTATTCCGAAAGCGGCTTTGGTGAAAAGTCTGCAAATAATCCGTTCTGTGCAGCTATGGCATGAACCACTGTTCTGAAATTAAAGGCATTGTCTGCAGCTGTCATGGCATCTGCATGGCGGAAATCGACCTCATTCTGTCCCGGTCCCTCCTCATGATGTGAGGTCTCAGGATGCATGCCCATCTCCTTAAGTGTAAGGACTATGTCTCTTCTGACATTTTCACCCTTATCATAAGGAGCAACGTCAAAGTAGCCCGCCGTATCCAGCGGTACTCTTGTAGGATTGCCGTTCTCATCAGTATTAAAAAGATAGAACTCAAATTCAGTTCCGAAGGAAACCGAGATGCCTGCATCTGCAGCCGTCTTTATCGCCTTCCTGAGTATGCCCCGGCTGTCCTTCTCGTACGGTGTTCCGTCAGGATACTTTATATCACAGAACATACGTACAACCTTGCCGTGGAAGGATCTCCACGGAAGTACGGTAAGCGTTGACGGAATAGGGAACAGAAAGAGATCTGACTTGACTACATTGGTAAAGCCTGCTATGGCCGATGCATCAAAGGATATACCATCGTGAAAGGCTCTCGGGAGCTCATCCGGAGGTATGGCAATGTTCTTCTGATGTCCGAAGGCATCTGTAAATGCGAGACGTATGAAGATTACATCCTCCTGCTCGACAAAATCTATAACTTCTTCGTAGGAATAACTCATAGCCTGGCTATACTCCTCTCAAAAACGGCAATCTGCCGGTAAATGTCTGCTAAAACCTCTCATGCAATTACGGAAAATGCTGATGAAAGCATTGCCCACACCGGATCTGCGCTGCAAAGCAGCAAATTTCCTTACAAATCCGTGCAATCTGCCGGAGGCTGCTAAAGAAAATGTCAGTATAACAAAGCATGCCCTTTAGCTTTCTGTCAATTCTACCTTGCAGGTATTTCTTTGTCAACGAGTCAGAAAATATCTGTCAATTGTGACAAAGTTTGAATTTTCAGCTTGACACTCCTTCAGCTTGGTGCTATAAATTAGCCCATCAGACAAAGGAGTCGCCGATACAGGATTGTATCAGCGGCTTTTTTACTTTACGGAAGCGAGGGGTTTCCGCAAAGCAGCATTCCTGAGGCCGTCCGGACAACGGCTGCGGGAGCATTTTCAGAAAAATATATTTACAACACTAAATCTCAGGCGGCAACAAGGAGGTTGTCATACGGCACAGGCCGTATACTCCTTAATTGCCGCCATTTTTAGTCCCGGAAGGAGAAAAAGGCTTATGAGTAAGGTTACCGATACATTCGGTTCAAAGGTGTTCAACGATGCCGTTATGAGAGAGCGTCTTCCAAAGGAAACCTATAAGGCTATCCAGAAGACCATCAAGGAGGGCAGACGCCTTGATTCAGAGACAGCAACAGTTGTTGCAAGTGTTATGAAGGATTGGGCTGTTGAGCAGGGTGCAACACATTATACCCACTGGTTCCAGCCTATGACAGGCGTTACCGCCGAGAAGCACGACAGCTTCGTATCACCGGCATCTGACGGCAGAGCTATCATGGAGTTTTCCGGCAAGGAGCTCATGAAGGGCGAGCCTGATGCATCCTCATTCCCGTCAGGAGGACTCAGAGCCACCTTCGAGGCAAGAGGCTATACAGCATGGGATGCTACCTCTTATGCATTTATCAAGGAGGATGCTCTCTGCATCCCGACAGTATTCATCTCCTACGGCGGCGAGGCACTTGATCAGAAGACAGCTCTTCTCCGCTCCATGGAAGCCATCAATACCCAGGCCCTTCGCGTTCTTAAGCTTTTCGGTAATGATGACGTAAGCTCAGTTAAGACCAATGTCGGACCTGAGCAGGAGTATTTCCTTATTACAAAGGAGATGTACGATCAGCGTAAGGATCTTATCTATACCGGACGTACACTTTTCGGAGCAAGAGCACCTAAGGGACAGGAGCTTGATGATCACTACTTCGGAAGCATCAAGACCAAGGTTGCAGCCTTCATGAAGGATGTTGACGAGGAGCTCTGGAAGATGGGCGTATTTGCCAAGACAGAGCACAACGAGGTTGCTCCTGCACAGCATGAGCTTGCATGCCTCTACAATACATCAAATATTGCCTGCGACTCCAACCAGATCACCATGGAGATTCTTCAGAAGACAGCTAAGAAGCACGGACTTGTATGCCTGCTTCACGAGAAGCCGTTCGCAGGAGTAAACGGAAGCGGAAAGCACAACAACTGGTCAATGTCTACCGATACCGGCGTCAACCTGCTTGAGCCCGGTGACACACCTTATGAGAATGCACAGTTCCTGCTCTTCTTAAGTGCAGTTATCAAGGCTGTTGATGAGTATCAGGATCTGCTCAGAATCTCCGTATCCTCTGCAGCCAACGATAACAGACTCGGAGGAAATGAGGCACCGCCGGCTATCATGTCAATGTTCATCGGCTCTGACTTAAGCGAGGTGCTTGATGCCATTGAAAATGATGCTTCCTATGACAGCAAGGAAAAGGATGTACTTAAGATCGGCATCCACACTATTCCGAAGCTTGCAAAGGATGCAACAGACCGTAACCGTACATCGCCGTTCGCATTTACCGGAAACAAGTTTGAGTTCCGTATGCCTGGCTCTGCAAGCTCTCTCTCATGCGCAAATACAGTACTTAACACTGCTGTAGCTGAGGAGCTCAGACAGTTTGCTGACGAGCTTGAGGGTGCTGAGGACTTCGAGTCTAAGCTTCATGAGCTTATCAAGAAGACTGTCAAGGAGCACAAGCGCATCATCTTTAACGGTGACGGCTATGATGATGCCTGGGTTAAGGAGGCTGAGGCAAGAGGTCTTCTCAATCTTAAGACAACTCCTGATGCACTCGCTCATTTCCTTGATCCTAAGAATATCAAGCTCTATGAGACACACCACGTTTACTCTGAGGTTGAGCTTAAGGCAAGATATGAGATTCTCATGGAGAACTATACCAAGATTCTTAATATCGAGGCTCTTACGATGCTTGATATGGCCAACAAGGACATCCTGCCTGCAATGAGCAGATACACAACTACTCTTGCTCAGGCATGCACCGAGAAGACCATCGTATCGGCTAATATCGACCGCGTATATGAGAAGGAGACCCTGAGAAAGGTTACAGCTATGATGACTGCTATGTACAAGCAGGCTAAGAAGCTTGAGTCTGACCTCTTCGATGCAAAGTCAATCACCGATATCACAGAGCTCGGAAACTTCTATAAGGATACTATCCTTCAGGATATGAAGGAGCTTCGTATTCCTGCAGATGAGATGGAGATGATTGCCGATGCTAAGGCATGGCCGTATCCGTCATACGGACAGATGCTCTTCTCAGTTCGCTAAATAAACACTGATTAAAGCGTTTCTGCCACGCCGAAAACTGTTATTGCAAGACTGATTTGATTAGCCTTCCTTTAGGTATTCGGTATTCAATGTGGCGCAGATACTAAACGAAAACTTTGAGGTCGGAAGGATATCTGCCTTCCCTGCGGTAAGCAGTCCGGGACCTTGCAATTTGTTTACCCTTTCATAAATAACCCCGAAAAGAGCCATCACAGTTGCCGCTGTGATGGCTCTTTTCACGTTCCTTTATTTGTCGTAACTATTCAGCAGCATCTCGAATTTACGAAGCAAATTCGAGATGTTTTAGTCTTATGCGCGCTGCCGCGAATACTTCAGCTGATTATCTGACACAGAAATCAGTCCTGGCGTCCATCAGGCAAATTTTCTTACAGCTCCGCGAGCACGCTTCTGAGCAGCTTTGCATCAATAGGCTTTGCTATATGAGCATTCATTCCGGCTGCAAGGCAGGACTCCTTATCCTCCGCAAAGGCATTGGCCGTCATGGCTATTATAATTATCGATCGGGCATCAGCATGACTGCTCTTTCTTATACACTCTGCAGCCTTTATGCCGTCCATGACAGGCATCATAATATCCATAAAGATATAATCGAAATATCCCGGCTCAGAGCTGTTGAATATATCAACTGCCTCGGCTCCGTTTCTGGCTTCGGTTACCACAAGCCCCTCTTCCTCCAGGAGCAGGCGGGAGATCTCCATGTTGATCTCGTTGTCCTCGACCAGAAGAGCCCTTCTGCCGCTAAGCTTTAGCTCCTCAGCCTTCTCGACAGCCTTAACCTGTTCGGTCTCATGCTCTGTCTGGTCTATCTCAAGCGGTATGACCACGGTAAACCTTGAACCCACGCCTTCTTCACTCCAGAGCTCAATACTGCCGCCCATCATCTCAACGATTTCCTTAACTATGGCAAGTCCGAGTCCGGAGCCGCTGAAGCCGGTCATGCTCTCCTTGCCCTCCTGTGAGAACGGCTCAAAGGCTTTTTCCTGGAACTCCCTGCTCATGCCGATGCCTGTATCCTCACAGATAAATTCAAAGCGTGCCGTAAGCTCATTATCCAGGCCGTCCTCACTGTACAGCTCTCTGCAGCTTAAGCGCACGCTGCCTCCCGGGCGGTTATACTTTATGGCATTGGAAACAAGATTCATGATTACCCTGTTGATATGCACCTTGCTGCCTATAACGTAAGGATGTCTTATCTCAGTAGGCTCTGCTCCGCCCTCAAAGACAATTCCATTTCTGCTGGCATTCATCTCCATGGTCGGAAGAAGCCTTGAGAGCTGCTCCTCCATATTGAACGGGCTAAGCTCAAGCTTAAGAATGCCGGATTCAAGCTTGCTTATATCAAGCACATTGTTGACAAGATCCAGCAGATAATCAGCGGAGTGCAGTATCTTAAGCTTACAGTCCTCCACCCTCTCCGGATCATCCTTAAACCTCTCTGCAATGTGAAGCATGCCTATGATGCCGTTTAACGGTGTTCTGATATCATGGCTCATGCGCCTTAAAAAGTCCGTCTTTGAGATGTTGGCACGCCTTGCTGTCTCGGCAATCTCTCTGAGCTGCTTCTGCAGCTCAAGCTCACGCCGCTTTTCATCAGTCACATTGCGTGAGGTATAGAGCAGCTCTATCGGTCTTCCGGCTTCATCTCTGGTCTTAACTATATATCTTGACTGAAACCATTCTCCGTTAGGATTCTGATGCTCTGCGGATATCGTATTGGCATTTTTCAGTCTCTCATCCAGGGTGCTGAAATCAAAGAAGCTGCGTATATCCTCCTGCATCTCAGGCATAACGAAGGTCTCAAGTATCTGCTGAATTATATCATCAAGCCTGCCGCTTTCTCCTGCAAAGCTGCTTAGCTTAGGCATGGACTTAATGCTGTGGTATTCATGCGTTTTCGCATTGACCGTAAAGGTTGTTGTATAAAGCGAGGCCATAGTCTCGATTATTGCCGTATGCTCCTTCTCAAGGCTCAGCACCTCCTCAAGCTGCCTGTTTCTCTTCCTGGTTACTGATGAATAATAAAGAATCGTTACGAATACCGAGAGGAGTGCAGCGATAATGCTGACAGACGCGCACAGCACTGCCGGATGATTCTTAAGATAAGTAAACAGTGATACATCGTGCGTATGTATGCTGCCCTCCTGCATATATGCTGTCAGCCTGTCATCCGTAAGGCTTCTGATATATGAATTTAATATCGAGAGAAAATGCGTATCTGAGTCTCTGTTGACTGCAAGCACTATCTTCTGCGATATGCCTGCCAGAGGCACCATAGTCTTATGGATATTGTCATCGGCAATATAGTACTCCATGGCAGACCGGTCTCCTATTGCAGCGTCTGCCCTGCCTGTTTTCACATCCTCTATGCATTTTCCGGCACTGTCGGCATAGATAACCCTGGCATAGCCGTCAGTGTTCACCATGCCCTCTATACCCTTCTGCACCGCAACCGTACCGTGACTGCCGCCGTTGTCAGCCTGCAGCACTGCAAGTCCGGATTCCATAATCTCATCACTTCTGACGTAGCCTATATCTGCACAATATTCAGATGTAAACGGTATGCCTACAACAATATCAAAGTCTACTGCATCGAGATAGGCCTCCATCTCGGAGATATTTGAACAGAAGGTATAATTGACTGCAGCTCCGGTTTCCTCTGAAAAATCGTCCAGCAGCTGTATCAGTGCTCCTGCAGGCTTGCCGTCATTGCGATAGACAAACGGACCGTCGTTATCCACGCATAATACATTTACGGCTCCAAATGAATCAAGAAATGCTCTGTCAACACCGGTCAGCTCAAATTCATAGCCTATCCGCTGATAATAGCGGTCAAACAGGCTGCTCTGAAAATCAGGCTGAACCTTGTTGATCAGCTCTATGGCCTTATCGACCTCCGTGATAAGCTCTCTGTTTCCCTTTGTTGCTGCAAAATAATATTCTCTCGGAGAGAATCTGCATATTATCTTGGTTCCCTCATATATCGAGAGCGAGTTGCCGGAGATTACTGTCACTACGCCCTGCTTTAAGGCCTGTATGAGCTGTTCCTCAGTATCATAATATGCTGCACTGTAGTGAACATTGTTGGCACTCAGCCAGGCAGCGATCTCTTCATTTCGGTATTTCGCATCCTTAAGAAGTCCTACGGTTATGTCTGATGCATTTTCAAGACCGTTTTCCTGCAGCTCTGAGCTGCTCAGTGCGCAGAGCGTCGTATAGACCGTTCCGTAGCTGTGCTCTGCAAATTCATACAGCTCCTGAGTCTGACTGTTCTTGATAAGCGGTCCGAAGATATCAACGTCTCCGGTGCTCAGATCATTCATTGCCGCCGTGATGGATTCGTCGAGATTATCATACTCATACGGCACATATTCCATATTAAAGCCGGTATACTCGGAAATCTTCTGCAGATAATCATAGCTGTAGCCGCCCTGCACTCCGTTGTCATTAAAGTAGCTGGTGCCGTCCTGTGTAGGAAATGCTGCCCTTACGGTTATATGAGCTTTATCTGCCATATCGGCGGCGGCTGCTTTGCCGGATGATGCTGTATCGGCAGACGCTGTGTCGGGGTGGTCTGCTGCGTCTGCGCGGTCTGCTGCAGCGGAGGCTTCCTCTGCTCCATGAGGTTCAGCTTCTCCACCTGACATCTGCTCTGCCTTACCTGCAGCCTCTGCTGCTGGGCCTTCTGCCTCATAATGTGTCACGCCAGCAGTTTCGGCATCTGCCGTGAGCATCGATGCTCCTGCTGTTCCTGCAATACCAACGGCCAGGATAACGGCTGAACATGTCAGTGTCCGCTTCTTTATTACTGATCTTAATACTTCCTTCATAACATGCCTTCTTCACGGCCCCCCCCAATTTTCAGGGCCGGTTATTGATGATGCCGGGTGCAAAAGCATTCCGCCCCGGCATCAGTTGATATCAGTATGGCATATTTTATGCATTTTTTCCATGAATATACAAAATCAGTACATAATTTGCATTTTCCGGTCCCAAGCTCAAAAGTCCTCCTGCAAGCAAGAAAAGCATCGGATTTTGAAGCTTTTGACCCTGGTATCACATAATTTGAGCCCATGATCAGCTGTTTTGACCATGGGCTCTTAAATTTAAGGAAACGCTGATTAACGCGTTTCCCACGCCGGATTTATGCTGCAAAGCAGCTAATTCCCTTATAAATCCGTGCTATCCGCCGTAGGCATTTAAGGAGATGCTGATTTAATCAGCATTTCCTTAAATGCCAGTCCTTTTGCCCCATACATCAATATATGCCAGGCATCATGAGCGTGTACCTTTGCTTTGCCTGGCATGTCTGCTGCATTTACGGAGTTCGGAATTAATGATTGTTTCCTCAAAGGGCCGCTATGCCCTTATAGTTATGATAGATCTGGCCAGACACTCGGATGAGGGCTATATCCCTCTGCGGGAGATTGCTGAGCGACAAAGGATATCGGAAAAATATCTTGAGGCTATACTCAGGGAGCTGGTTAAAAACGGGCTGCTCTCCGGCATACGCGGCAAGGGCGGCGGATATAAGCTTGTACGCAGTCCTGAGGAATATACTGCCTGGGATATAATCTCAGTTGCAGAGGACGGCATCTCAACCGTAGCCTGCATGGAGATGAACGGACAGGTTCACTGTCCGAATGCCGCAGCCTGTGATACGCTTCCAATGTGGAAGGATTTCAACCGCAACATTCAGGATTTCTTTTCCGGATATACTCTGGCAGAGCTTGCCGGTAAAACAAACTAATTATTAGCTGCATTCATTTCACAGCATAAAAACACCCGGATATCGGTGACTTTTTCCGATATCCGGGTGTTTTTTGATCTAATGAAATGCTGATTTAAGCGTTTCCCACGTTGGATTTACGCTGCGAAGCAGCTAATTTTCTTAACAGCCTCGTTTCATTAAATATCAGTACAGCTGTGCAAATACTGCTGCCACAACAACAGAGATAAGTCCTGTTACAGCAAGCGACAGTCCGCTTATTGCACCCTCGACCTCACCGATCTCAAGTGCCTTGGCTGTGCCTACGGCATGTGATGAGCTGCCTATTGCTACGCCTCTTGCAACCGGCTCATCTATCTTGAACATCTTTATAACAGGCTCTGCAATAGCATTTCCCAGATTACCTGTAATAAGTATCCATACTATCGTTATTGAAGGAACGCCTCCGTTTGCCTCTGATACATCGAGTCCGATAGCTGTGGTAATGTTTTTCGGAAGCAGTGATACATACTGCTCATGCGGAAGCTTAAACAGTATGCTGAGGAGCAGGATGCTTGCCATTGTGACTCCTATGCCTACAAGTATGCCGACAATTATGGCCTTAAAATGCGTCTTCAGCACATTCAGCTCCTCATAGAGCAGCATGCCGTAGCAGACTGTTGCTGCAGTAAGGATAAAGCTGATATAGCTTCCTGCTGTATTGTATACCTCCATATCTATACGGAATATTGCAATGGTTGCTATGGTAAGCAGTGATGCCACGATAAGCGGATTAAATATGGCAAGCTTAAACTTACGCTTGAGCACAATGCCGAGCATATAGTATGCAAGTGACATTACTATGGCAAAATAGGTTGAATTGCCGAGATAATTATTGATCATGGTCTCAAGTGCACTCATCTCTCAGCCTCCTTTTTCTTATTATCATGTCTGATAACTGCCTGTGTGACAACGCCTACGACAATCATGCCTATTACTGTCGTGATGCAGGAGATCAGTGTTCCGGGCACCAGTACCGCCTTTACATCCGCCCAGGAGCCTACCAGGTTGGCTGCCGGCGGAATAAATAATACCGGCATGATCTCAAGCAGAAATCTCGCGGTCTCATTTATATGCTCGATACGGAAAATCCTGAAATTAAGCGCAAGGAACATGAGCACCAGTCCGTAGATGCTTCCCGGTATAGGAAGCGGAATAAAATGATTGAGACTCTCGCCTATAAATGCGATAAATGTGATGATAAGGAGCTGCCGCAAATACTTCATAACTACTCACCCTTCAGATAAATAATGATGTTGGAACCCTGAGCCTCATAAGCCTCCTGCAGTCATTAAAAGCATCAGATTTAATAAGTCCCTGAGTCCGGTATCTAATAAAACCATAAAAGCGATACCGCCGCTCAGCGATATCGCTAATAGATAATACTTTTATGAATGTCCTGAGTCAAGGCTCAGCAGGTATTTATCGTGTACCTAGTTTAGTAATGTGACTATACCGTGTGCAAGAGCTTCAAACTCGAAGCAAGCCTGCCCGCATGAGGACTTTTGAGCCTGAGATCTGCTGCTTTCCTTAGGAAAATGCTGATTTAATTAGTGTTTCCTTAGCTTTCCTTTGCAATAACTCCGCCGCCAAGCACTGTGTCCCCATCATAGAGCACTGCGGCCTGTCCGGGTGTTATTGCACGCTGCGGCTTGTCAAAGCTTATATGCACTCTGCCGTCAGGAAGCACAGCTGCCGTCGCCGGCTGCTCCTCCTGCCTGTATCTGATTTTTGCCTTGCAGGAAAAGCTGTCAGCCGGGGGGTCTCCTGCTATCCAGTTAAATTCTCCTGCGGTAAGCTCAGTTCCAAAGAGCTCCTCATTGCTGCCAAGCACAACCTCATTGGTTTCCGGTCTTATATCAACTACAAATGTTGGTTTTCCAAAGGCCATGCCAAGACCCTTGCGCTGTCCTATGGTGTAATTGATTATGCCCTTATGCCGGCCGATTACATTTCCCACTGTGTCTACGTAATTGCCCTCCTCATAGCTTCTGCCGGTGCGAAGCCTTATAACTCCGGCATAGTCACCGTCAGGCACAAAGCAGATATCCTGGCTGTCAGGCTTATGTGCATTTACAAATCCATTGGCCTCTGCAAGCTCCCTAACCTCCGATTTATGCAGGCCGCCTAACGGAAACTGAGTATGCCTAAGCTGCTCCTGTGTCATAGAATACAGCACATAGCTCTGATCCTTGCTGAGATCAAGCGCTTTTTTGAGCTGCAGCCTGCCGTCTGCACTCTCCTCTATGCGCACATAATGCCCTGTTAC
>CAVALT010000010.1:15560-16294 GCA_963589455.1 Clostridiales bacterium | reverse complement strand
CACTTATCTCCTCGTCTCATGATTTATCATGCTTGCCAGATAGCCTGCTCCAAAGCCGTTGTCAATATTCACAACCGATACTCCGCTTGCGCAGGAATTAAGCATGGATAAAAGTGCTGATATGCCTCCGAAGGACGCACCATAACCGACACTCGTGGGTACCGCAATAACAGGACAATCTGCGAGTCCGCCTATAACACTCGCAAGTGCTCCCTCCATTCCGGCTATGGCTATAATTACGCTTGCACTCATGATTTCTTCACTGTGTGCTAACAGCCTGTGCAGTCCTGCCACGCCTACATCATAAAGTCTCACGACCTCATTTCCATAGGCTTCGGCTGTAACTGCTGCCTCCTCGGCTACCGGGATATCGCTTGTCCCGCCTGTAGCAACCACTATGCTTCCTATGCCGTCCTTAGCAGGCAGCGATCCGCATATCGCGATATGTGCCTGATCGTAATAAGTTATATCCAGCTCCTTCTTAACAGCCTCTGCCTTATCGGCATCGAGCCTTGTGATAAGCACTGCCGCTTGGCTGTCGCTGCGCAGGCCCTTTACAATCCCGACAATCTGCTCTGCAGTCTTGCCTGCTCCGTAGACCACCTCGGCTGCGCCCTGCCGTATCCTGCGGTGATTATCTATCTTGGCATAGCCTAAATCGGTATACGGCTCCTGCTTTATCTTAAGCAAGGCTTCATCAACGGAAAGACTTCCGCCTCTGACATCCTCAAGTA
>CAVALT010000010.1:0-15550 GCA_963589455.1 Clostridiales bacterium | reverse complement strand
GTATCCTTCTTATTTCAGTATTCATAAAAATAGCCTTAAATACCTCAGTCTCTAAGCTTTCTTCCGCATTTCGGGCAGTATTCAAAGTCATGCGGCGATACGTATCCGCAGCTTCTGCATACAACCGAAGCGCCTCCATCCGTTGATGCATTCAGCCTTACAAGATCTGCCTGTGTTATATCCGGCTCCTCTCCGTGTTCAATGCATGAGCCAAGCTCCGGATTCAGCTCATAGACTGTACCGCAGCATGACATACGCACATAATAATGTCTGCTCCATTTAAACAAAGGAATAAAAAAGAAGCTGAAATACATATAGGTCATAAAGACCTCGTACCTTCCGTATCTGCCGCATTCTCCGCATATTACGGTACGCGTATAGCTGAGCGTCTTTTCTCCCTGACTTATGCCCATTATAAAAAACATCAGAGCATTCCTTTCAATTCAGTGTAGATATCCTCTGCCTTAGGCGGGCAGCCCTTAATGCAGTGCTTAAAGCCTGCTGTACAGCTTCCTATTCCAAAGCTGCCGCTCCTGCCTCTGTAGCCCTGACCGATGCCTAGTTTACTGCCGTCCAGAACCTTAAGCAGCTCCTCAAACAGTCCCTCAGACTTAAGTCTGTCGAGTGCCGGAATCAGATTGCCGTAGCATGCACTGCAGGAGTCTATCTCATCAACCGCATAGGATATCTCAACTATTTTGCGTGTTTCAGGCGTATTAAGCAGGCCTGCAGCTTCCTGCTTAAAGCAGTCATCCGACGGTTCTCCTTCGGTAATGTCACCGCAGATGGTTCGTATATCTGCCTGAGTAAGGTCAGTGCTTCCTATGCCGAGATGCTCTGCCAGCGCAATATAGCCGATTTCCTCGGGCTCATAGCCGAGTACTCTTGCTGTAAATGCATCCGTGAGCACAGAATCCTTCGCCGCCATAATGCAGTTTCTGACTAAGGGACTTCCTCCCTCCTCAAAATCAGGATCGCCGCATATATGGTCAATAACTATAAGATCAGGTCTGAGCACAGTATTAAGGTGTGCGATAGGATTATGCAGCCCCAGGCTGTGAAATCTGCGCTTCTCCGAATTTGGTATGAGGCCCTTCATGTTCTTCAGCGCACAGGTTATCCTGGTCTGGCAATGTCCCTTCAGCACAGGAACATTAATAAGATAATCCAGCTTAAGGGCATGAGTACATATATTGAGCTTCGTTCCTGCACAGTCACAGGTCTCCGCCTCCTGCTCCTTCTGCATATCAATAAGCTTCACGCCATACCTTTGGCTCAGTGCATTGTAGCCGCAGTACTCAAAGGCCTCCTCAGTCTTATCTCCTACCCATGAGCCCTCAAGTATCTCAATCTCAGATGCAGAAAAGCCCTGCTCAAAAAGATACTCTATTATGCCGGACACTATCTCTGGATGTGTGGTTCCTCCGAATTCTGCCGGTGTCGGACAGACCAGATTGGGCTTTATGCCTATACGCAGTCTTCGTTCGGGAGCTGCCTTGCCGCCCGCTTCTCCTGCATTGCCGGGCTCCTGCACACAGTCCCGCACACAGAAATCCTCAGCTTTGCTGTCTGTTCCACCTGAGGCTGCGGCTGCTTCTTTGTCGTGCCTGGCTTCTGAATCAGCACTGCCGTCTGCCCTTATTGAAGCCGCTGACCCTGCATCAGCTGAGATCAGGCCGCATTTTAGTTTTATGTCCTCTGCCGCGTCCGCTGCATTAAGCAGCGCCTTGGTCATATTCCTGTAATCGGTTCCGTATGCACGGAGTATCTCATTTCGCTGCATTTCTAAAGCTTAATCTCCGAAGAATATACCTATATCTCTTGCTGTTTCTATCAGCGGAGTATTATTGACATCAAGGAATTTTGTACGGCTAGCAGCTTCCTCAATCGGAACCGGTACAATAACACCGTCCTGAATTGCAACCATATTGCCATACTGCTTATCCCTTATAAGCCTTGCAGCTGCTACTCCGAAGCGTGTTGCAAGAACTCTGTCGTACGGTGACGGCGGGCCTCCTCTCTGGAAATGTCCCGGCACCGTAACTCTTGTACTCTGACCTGTTGCCGCCTTAAGCTCGCTTGCAAGCCTGTAGGATATGGTTGAATGTCCCATCTCCTCTGTCAGCTTACGGCGCTCATTTTCCGAAAGCTTCTTATCAGTTACTGATACTGCTCCCTCTGCAACCGCAAGGATAGAGTAACTGCGTCCGAGCTTCTTCCTGTGCTCAATGCCCTCAACTATCTTATCCAGGTCATAAGGAATCTCCGGAATTATAATGCCGTCTGCACCTCCTGCAACACCGGCCTGAAGCGTAAGCCATCCGGCATCTCTGCCCATAAGCTCTACCACAAATATACGTCTGTGCGCACTGGCAGTTGGATGGATGTAATCAATAACCTGCGTAGCTATATCCACGGCTGACTGGAAGCCAAAGGTAGTCTCTGTTCCCCAGATATCGTTATCTATGGTTTTGGGAAGTGTAACAACATTCATGCCGGCATCCATCATGAGCTTGGCTCCCTTCTGAGTGCCGTTTCCGCCCATGACAACCAGACAGTCCAGATTAAGCCTGTTGTAGGTGTCAAGCATGCTTGGCATGGCATCATTGCCGTCATCATCAAGTATCATCTTGCCGGGGATGAATTTCTGCCTTGATGTGCCGAGTATGGTTCCTCCCTCATCTATGATGCCGGAAAAATCCTTATACTCCATAAATTTATAATCACGCTCTATGAGGCCTCGATAGCCGTCATACATACCATATATCTCAACATCCGGAAGAAACTGATACAGAGCCTTGCCTACTCCGCGTATGGCTGCATTAAGTCCCTGACAATCTCCGCCGCTGGTAAGGAGTCCGACTCTTGTGGTTAATTTCATTATATCCCCCTGTAATTTGTGCTATCGGAATGCAGCATACTCCCCTCACTGCCGGCATTAGAGATCCGATTTCGGATACTGTAAATGCACTTCCGAATACTAAAAATGAGCGGCTGTGATTCTCTGTGAATCCGCAGCCGCTCATCCATCATATTAACGCAGAAGATGGGATTTGAACCCATGCGCCGCTATTAACGACCTACTCACTTTCCAGGCGAGCCCCTTCGACCACTTGGGTACTTCTGCAGTCGACAACACCCTCTCGGGTACAGTATAAATGAAGCCTTGTGCTTCCTGCTGCGGATTACAGGTCTATTATACTTTAGTACATGTATTCAGTCAAAATAAACTGAATCCGCATCTGCCTCAGTGGCTGTAAATAAGCCTCTGTAGAAAAAAAGCGGACAATGTTCATTGCCCGCAACGGAAAGGATGGGATTCGAACCCATGTGGAGTTGCCCCCAAACGGTTTTCAAGACCGCCTCGTTATGACCGCTTCGATACCTTTCCATGTGATGCCGTAATGCATCGTGCTTATGAAGGATACTATAATTATCATCCTTTGTCAAGCAGAAAATTTTAAGGGATTCTTTCCGTCGTCGCTGATCAATTACAAATTGTATCTGTTCAGCACCTTCAGTATTTCAGTATGAATTGACTGCTTGCAGGCAAATTCATACTGAAATACTGAAGGCGGACAAGGCCCGGAGGGCCTCTGGCCGGCCACATCGAGGATTTGCGAAGCAAATTCGAGATGGGTGATGAACAGATACATAATTTGTAACCATTCAGCGCCCGCTACAATTCAGCGTTAATTTGACTGCCTGCAGACAAATTAACACTGAAATCCGGAAGACGGCCAAGGCCCAAAGGGCCTTTGGCCAGCCACATCAATGATTTGCAAAGTAAATTCGAGATGGGTGCTAAACTGTTACAAATTAAGGAAACGCTGATTAAAGCATTTCCTTAATTATTCTCTACATACATGCATTTGCCTGCCTGTCGATCATCAGATCAGATAAACATGGCAGACAGACATCATAGCATTAAATGAATGATGCCTGTCTGTAATCAGCATATCACGGCTGATCCGCCGGTATCATGTCGTGGATCCATGCGCCATCCTCGCCTACTCTGTAGCCGTCCGGCGTGGTTGTGCTGCGGTACATTGCTCCCTTAAGGCCGTTCGATACCGGATTAAAGAAGTACCAGTTTGTACCTATAGGCAGCCAGCCTGTCACCATATGACCCATGGTATTGTCGCTGTACGGCCACAGATAATATATGCAGCCGTCTGTATCCGTGTACCAGCCTGTTACCATATTTCCGTCTGCATCAAAGCGGAACCATGCGTTCTTATCCTGAAGCTCAACTGCATAAGGATTGTAGATATATGCCCATTCATTCTTATACTGACGATTGCCTGCGGCAAAGGTCCACCTGCCGGTCTCCGGATGATATGTCCACAGTCCGTATACAGCGCTGCCCGGTATGCCTGCACTGACACTTATAGTACCGGTGCCTGTGCTGTTCTTATATCTGTCGCTGTTGCGTACCCGGTCGCTCCGTTCGGCATTTGCCCCAACGACATTTACCTCAACTGAGGTGCTGATGCCGAGGCTCGGATAGTAGAGTGTTATGGTTACGCTGCCGCCTTTAAGTGCATGCAGCACTCCGTCACTGTCTACATAGGCAATAGTCGGATCGGATGAATAGAACATCGCATCGCCTGCAAGCTCGTTATAAGGAGCTGCCTTAAACTCAAGCTGCCTGGTCTGGCCTGCATTGATGCTTATCCTCTCGGCACCCTCTTCTATCTCGCATACTACAGGTACAGAATCTGTAAATGTATCCGTCACGCTCTCAAGCTCCTCGCCGTCGCCTACGGCACTCAGCTCAAGCTTGATGCGCTCAAAGCCGTCAAAGTCGCTTACCTTAGGCGCATATGCAAAGCTTACCTGCTTCTGCTCTCCTGACTTAAGGCCACCTTCATTCTGAGTGATAAGCACCTTATCCTCACTGTTGTCTATGCCTAAGCGTGTTAATACAAGCTTAAGCTCACTCACATCCTTATTGCCGTGGTTGGCTACCGTTGCCGTAACGATTATCTGACCGTTTTCATAGCTTAACTTGTAATCATTGATCTCGATTACAGGCTTATAAGGAATCGCCTTCGTTACTGAGTAGCTTGTCCTCGTGAATTCCTCAAACAGACTGCTGGCGTTCTCAGTCGAGGTTATCCTCAGGCTGGTGCCATCCAGATCTCTGTCCGGCGTCCATGGTATCACAACGCTGACGGACTGACCCGGCTGAAGCTGAACGCTGTTTAAGTACTTTGAAAGCTCTGACGGAACCTTGATGGTCTCAAGTTTCTTATCATTCTTATCTACAAGCTCAAGCTCAAGCTCAAGCGTACAGCCGTTTGCCGTATAAAGACCCTCATTCTTAAGATCAAACTGAAGCTCGGTCTTGCTGCCCTTAACTATATGCTCATCAATGTCTATGTTTGCAGGCTTAACTGAGCCCTTGGCAGTGAAGCTGAAGTATACAAGATCATTTCTGCCGCTGTCCTGATCATACAGGTTGGATACGATCTTAATGGATCCCTTGCTCCTGCCGGGCTGTACATCAAACTCATCGATGATCTTATTCCTGTCTGTGAGCATTACAGGCTCTGAGAAGCCTGCCGATTCACCTTCCCAGTCATTCTTGCTGTCATCAAGCTTGGCAGTGCTCTCCTCCCTGAATCTCATAGCATAAAGCTCCTGGCCTGTGTGATCTACATTATCACAGTAATCGTTGAAGAAAACATATATATCGTTCTCTCCGTCTGCAACAAGCTTGTATTCATTTACACTTGATGCGCTCCTGCCGTTAGCGTCGGCGAGTATAGCCGTATACTTCGGAAGATCAAAGTTCTGTGCTCTTCCTACTACCGAATACCTGAAGATGCCCACATCATCGATGCTCTCATAATCGCTGCCCTCATCATAGATGCTTTCAGCATATGCGCGGTCATAGTAGATTGATTTTCCGGTTTTATCCTTTCCAACTTCCACGCCCTTATTTGCTGCCACAAGGTAGTTGATGATATCCTCCTTCATATCCTCAGGATTGAGGCTGTACCAGTCATTTCCGCTCATCATCCAGCCGTCTTCAAGATACTTCCAGCCCGGAGTATTGTACTTATCTGCATGACCTGCATAAGCAACACTCAGTGAGTTCATGGATGATCTTACAGCGCTTAAGAGCACCTTGTCATTGAGCGCAGAGCTCTCGGATGTATTGCTGAGTGCAGCTGTTTCCTTATACTCTGTCGGAGTAGCCGCTCTGTATTCCGTCCTTGTAGCCACATCCATGCTGTCTGACAGGCCTGATCTTGTCAGAGACTTATGATTTACGGACGCTGCCTTGTCATACTCTGTCAGCGTTGCCTTGCCGTACTCTGTCGGTGTTGCCTTACCGTTCGGATAGAAATACTTCTCGCTTATGCCTTCGGTCTGCAGCAGTGTATCGATCACATCACTTATGTTCATAATTGAGAAGGACTGCTCAGTTCTGTCATAGCTGCCGTCATCGCCCTGCAGACCCTGTTCTAACCAGGTCAGATATATATTTCCGTTAAGCCTGTTCATCTGAAGCATGGTCTGTGTCTTGGTGTCAGATGTAAGCTTGATCGGATAATAGGCTAACTTGTCTGTTGTATTGTAGATGCTGAGATACATGTTCCTGTCATCGCCTGTCCTAAGATCATTATCTCCGTCAATCGTATATGCAACAGCTACATAATTGCTCTCGGTGAGCCCGTCCGCACTGCTGCCGGTAAAGCCCTGAACCGCATAGTTCGTTATGTAAGGATCCGGATCACTTCCCTCCCAGTGCTGGCTGAAGATTCTCTCCTGGGAGAGCTCCGTTCCGTCCAATTGATCAGTGTCATAGCATACATAAGCAACTACACTGTAGCTTCCGGTCATATCGGTAAGCTGCTCGACGCTCGTTACCTCCGATATATCTCTCTTGAGATATGTGCAGTATATCTGACGACCGGATTTCGTAAGCTGCGGTGCCAGATTGAAGTAGTGCTTATCCTCACTGTCACCGTATGCAGTCTTATCAGAGCTGAATGTGAACTTCTTAATCTCCGGTTTGCTAATCTTTGAGAGATCACTGCCGAAATCAAACAGTGCTCCTGATACATCAAAGGACGTATATGCCGATGTGTTGAAGCTGTCTGTGTTAACAGGCTCTCTTGCATCAAGCCATGCCACCATAAACTTTCCTGGGCTTACCTCTATTACATCAGGACTCGAATCATAGTGGCAGTCCTCTGCATCTACAGGCTTAGGTGTCTGCCATGCGCCGGCTTCTCCGCCCCTCTTGTTGATGGAATAATAGAGCTGAGCAGTATCCTTACCTGTCTCGCTGTCCTTACCCTTGCCGATGAAGAGCATCATATACTTGCTCTTATTTTCATCGAGTGCGATAAGCTGAGGTCTGGTACGCTCTGCCGCATTGACCTTAAGGGTCTGCATGAGATCCTCCTCGGAGTCAAGTGACAGTGCTGATTTTAACCAGCTCGTCTTCTCAACAGTATTGGCAAAGCCCTCATCGCCTTCCTCATCCAGATCAGAGCCTAAGCCAAACGAGCTTACTGAATAATATCCGCCGTTAGCAGCCTCAATAGCTTCTGCTTCTGCTTCGGTTTCATTTTCAGCTTCATTGTCAGCTTCATCATCAAGACTCAGACCTGCAGCGGCTGCAAGCGCCTTCGTCTGGGTATCCTTATCGTCTTGAGATTTTTCTACGAGGTCTACAGACGGACTCTTCTGATCTGCCGCATTAGTCTTCTCATCATTCTGTGACGGCAGCAGCCACTCAACCTGAGTCTTGTTTGACAAGGTTCCCCAGCCCTTCTGAACTCTGCCGAAGGTCCAGTTGAATTGGGTTACAACAAGATCGATTCCTATACTGCCGCTTAATCCGAGCACTGCACCTGCCCAGTCCTTGCTGGCACCTCCAAGCTGTGCAAACTGGAACTGGAAGGTAAAGGTTATGCCGCCTCGGATTCCAGCGCAGTTCATTACTCCTGCTCCAATCTGGAATCGACCCTTAAAGGTTGCATCAGTGCCTCCTACAACCGTCGCTCCGTCTGCCATGTTCTTAAGGTTTCCGCTGTAGTTGTCAAAATCTCCTGCTTTAACTGCATCCTTGAAGCTGTCAGTAAGCGAACCGAAATAGACATTCAGCTGTATCATTCCGCTCAGGTCGAGATATACAGGGAAATATGCAATGAAGGTATAGTATACCTGCTCTATGCTGTACTTTCCTCCGACAACTACAGACCACATCGAGAGCACAAACTCGTTAGTATTCTCATTAAGCACAAATTCAAGATCAACGCACAGATATACGTTGACAGCATATCTCGGATAGCTCTCTGTCAGCATCTCCTTGGCCTTAGCATCAGGTGCCTGATCGGCAGCTGCATTTGCCACCTCTTCATCCTGCATATCCTGTCCGCTAAGCTCACTTGCTTCATCGCCTCTATAGAAGAGATTATCTATTTCGTCCTCATCAACCGATACGTTGCCGGTATTCTCTCCCCTTTCTACCGGCTGCTGTGCCTGCTCTTCACGTTCGGCACGACGTTGCATTTTTGCTTTACGTTCCTTATAGGCCTTCTGCAGACTGCTGGCGGCTCCCTTGGTTCGGTTAGCCTTATCCTTGGCGGAATCTACGATATTATCATAGAGTGCGTCTATGTTGGCAGTATATGAGTAGGACTTATGTCCCTCATGCCATACCTTATTGAAGGTTATCAGTCCGCTCTGGGTACCTGATGCAGGTCCGCCTATTATCGGCAGATCAACATTCGGCATAGCCTTCTTGGCGTCATTTTCCTGCTCATAGGTCTTAGGCGTAATCTTCTCATTCTCTACATAGGTAGAGAGTCCGGTATCTACCTGCGGATAAACTATCTGCTGCTTCTTAGTCGTGCTGCCGTAGTTAATGGTGACGGAATCCTTATCTACCACATAGGCATATATCTTGTCGCCTGTGTGGAAGTAGTTGAGCATATTCTTGACACTTACCTCGAATACATTATTGCTCTTGCCGTTCTGCGGCTTGGCAGTAAGCTCCTTGGTATTGCCGCTCGAATCCCTGACGACAAACCTAACCGAGTCAATGTCCCGTCCCTTATTGTCAACAACAGCAGTCAGGTTAAGCGTATCATCGAGCAGTCTGATCTGGCTCTCGTTAAGAGTTACGCTCTGAGAGCTGCTGATCTTCTCGTAGCTGTAGGTTACCGTCTTAATCTCAGGTGCTGTTACAGGATATCCCATAACAAGCTGTCCTGCATTATCGACATACCTGCCGTCCTTATCCTTATTGATGCCGAGCTTTACCTCTATGATCTGGTCATCTCCGAGACCGTTTGTGCACAGAACGGTGATAAGGTCTCCGCTCGAACCGGATTTGCCCTGAAGGGTAAATGCTCCATTGTCTGCTATTGTGCCGCTGCTTACATTGACAACCGACATCTTGCTGTTGGTTATTTTATTGGTAACCTCAGTCTGACCTGAGCCTAAGGATATGGTATAGCCTTTGGTCGGAAGTGTATTGTAGCCCTTGCCGTCCTGTCTCACGGATATAGCCTTAGTGACTGCAGAGCCTGTAAGCGTATAGTCCTGGACATCAGCTGGTGCAGCAAGCTGTGTTCCTACCTCAAACTTGTTATTGTCCCTATTGTTGCGTGCAAGGAAATAATACTTGTTGGTGGTATAGGTCTTGCCGTTATCACTGTCCTTGACAGTTGCTCTGACTGTCTTGCCGCCGCTCTGGGTCTTATCAAAGACTACATCAACAGAGTAAGCCCTGCCCACCGTCGGGAAGATACGCTCATATATATCCTTGGCCTGCGGGTTAATATCAAGTATATTCTTGCCTTTAAGCTCAGGATAATCCTTAAGTACGTCCTGAGGAACGAGATTATCCACATGTACATAGCTGTCTGCACCCGATGCGTACTTAATCTCGATATAGTTTTCATTTGGTGCAACCTCAGGCCTGATTATATAGCCCTTGACGCTGCCTGCCTGCAGCACAAGCTGGGTTGAATTCTCAATATGATTGAACCTGACTCCGCCATCATCAGATATCTCATAGCCTATTACTCTGTATGCCGAATTGTCAGCCACAGCAGTGAGATCAAGCATATCTCCTGCATGATAGGTTTTAACTGCTCCTGCCTTAAGCTCACTGTCCTTGAAATGAGCAATGCCGCTGGTAAGTCCCTTGCCTGAGATGCTTGGCTCTGTTACCTGTACATTAACATCTATGTAATCTATTACAGGCTTAAACTTGAGGTTCTGATGCCATGCCTGATTATCCATGCCATCAGAGACAACCTCCTGGCTTACGGAGTTCATCCAGTCAACAAAATATATATCAACCGGAACTATAGCTATATCATTGTTGATTTTGGCTACTTCCTTCTCAACAGCCTCCGCACTGTAATCTATAGCATCTGTAGAGGCTCTGTTAGAGTCCTTGAGGAAGCTGATAAAATCGGCCGGATAATTGACAGTCTTGTCTGTCTTTGGATTGCCGTTGCCTATGGTTATCCTGTAGCCTGAAAGCTTGCCGAAGGTACCGATAGAGCCGTTGATGTTATTGGCCTGTACTGTAAATACTATATTGGAGTTCTCTGACTTCGGATTCACATAGAAATCACGTGTCTCTGTGGACTCAGTCGGATTAAGTGCACCGACCTTGACCTTAACCTGATACGGCACTGTCGTTGACTTGCCGTCAGCAGATTTATAGTCCCTCTGCTCTGCATCCTCAACAGAGATTATGTACTTTTTGTACATGGCGACCATGCCGGAAAAATTGATGAAGGTCTTGCACACCCATGCGCTGTGATCCTCTGCTCCGACTGCCGGATAGAGCAGGCTGTTCTCCGTACTTACCTTTACGGCAAGATGTCCGTTTACACCATGTCCGAACTTACCTATAATGTGACGCACATACTTGGCGGTCTGATCCTTAGGCTGGCCGCCGGTATAGAAGCTCTTGGGACCTATACGGAAGCTGGACCACTCATCCTGACTGAACAAGGCGTCGGTTGTCTGCATGCTCATCTCAGGGCATATGTACTGATAGTACAGTGCGTTGATAGGAGATGCCTTGCTTAAAACAGGGTCTATCCTTACAGCTCCCTCAAGTGAAGCCTTGCCCTTTGTATAATAATGCGCCCATCCGTGGGACTGCCTGAAATCCTTATTATTTCTGGCCTCATCACTATGGAAAACAAAGGCCTCTGCTGCCTCGCCGTGCCATCCCGGCTGATCACCGTCAAGATGCAAAGGTTCATAGCTGAACATGCCTCCATTCTTATCATCAGCTGCAAAGAAATAGTCTCCTACAGCAAGTGCAGGATTATATGTCCTGTCGTACAGTGTAGCCTTGAGATCTCCGTTCTTATATACACCTGTAAGAGTCTTGCCGTTAAATGTAAGGGAAAATTCCTTCTCATCGCTGCTGTCTGAGGACGATGAGCTGCTATCTGCGAGAGCAACTGCCTCGTTATCCGAGAGTGCCGCAGCTTCATCAGCACCGGCTACGTTATCTGAAAGAGCCATGGCCTCGTTAGCAGCTGTATCCTCATCTACAGCTATGCCGTATTCGCCGGTCATATTGTCTGTACCGGTAACTATGGCGCTCATGATATCTCCCTCATCTGCTGCAGTGAGGTCTGTAAGCCTCAATACAGAGTCATGAGTGATATTGAGCCTGATGGTCTTTTCCTTTTCATATGGTGAGAATACAAGCTCTCCCAGAGTCTCGGTTTCTCCCGTATCCGAATTTTCAGCTGTAAGCACTGCCGTAGCCATGGTCTGAAGAAGATCAGAACGTACTATCTTAATCTCTGCGGTATTGTCTGTACCGTCGAACTGCTCATCAGCAAAGCTAAGCTTAGAGTGTGCTGTCTCCTCATCATCCTCTATAAGGACCGACATATTTGTTGCCTTATAGGTCTCGATATTGTCTGAGGTCTCGGCAATAATCACAGAGAACATCCTTGAGCCGTCTGACTTACGGTTATCGTAAAGTCTGAAGGTAAACTCTGCCTCATCCTCGTCCGGCTCGAAGTATATAGTCTGCTCGCAGGAATAGCTGATAAGGCTCATATACTCAGGAGCTATAGCCCCGAATATCTGGTCTGTGATATTGTTATTGACAACACCTGTAGGAGTACCCTCTCTGGTTGGTACTCCTGTCTGCTCATACTTAAGCTTGGCAAGCTCGCTTATGCCGTCATCCTCTGTGGAGGAATCGGTATCTGCGTCAACAACTGCCTTCTGATCTATGACCTCTGCCTGTGCGGCCTCAGTATCATCCGACAGCTCCCTGGAGTCCGTCTGCTCAGGTGCAGTTATAGTTTTGCTGCTGTCGGTGCCGGACTTATCCCTGCTGTTATTGCTGCCGTCATTAACATTATTGGTGTTATTGCCATTTGAGGCACCATCCTCGTTATTTACAGTCTTGTCCGTATCATCAGCATCAGCATTATTAAGTCTGGCAAGCTGCTCGTTATATGCATCTCTGAGCTCATCATTGCTTATGCTGCCGCTGCTTACCTGATTGACATTAGTAACCTTAAGATTCTCGTTATCTGTATCGATCCCGCTGTCATCCGCCGGCTGTCCGTCATCAATTGCGAAGCCGTCATCTGCGCTGTCAACGGCAAATTCGTCATCCATAAGAGCGGCAGCATCGTCAGCGGCAAATTCATCATCCGCAGCAAAGCCGCCGTCAAGGGTCTCTGCGTCCGGATCAGCAGCTTCAGCTTCATAGGAATCAGGCTCCTGAGCCTTGCTGTCAGCACTGTCCTGCTTCTTCACCTCCGTCGGTGACGCCTTGTCGATATTTTCTATGTCAAACTCATAGTTTTTGATTTCTGTAGAGTCAGAATTATTATCCTCTGCAAGCAGCTGGAATATATTCTTCCTGCCAGCATGCTCTGTCCTGTGCTTGCCCTCTACGCGGTAATCCCTGCCGTACACGCTGGTCAGATCTATGGTATGAATCTTGACCCATGCGCGCTCAGAGGTATCGCCCTCTCTGTAGATAGGTACGCTGAACGAGCCGTCGCCCTCCTGAAGTGTTATGGCCGCATTGCCGAAGTATACATAATTGCCCTCCGGCACATCCTCAAGCCTTTCTCCGCCCACGTAGGTCGGTTCAGTGCTTTCAGTATCGGCAAGCGTCATTAACGGCTGTGAAAATGCCATCAATGATGCCATCAAAACTGATATCGATCTCTTAAATAGCTTCATACTTTACCCCTTCTAAAAAACTACAAAAAAGGTTTGGAAAAATATACAACATTTTTAACAGTATTTCCACATTTTGCTGTATATTTCTTGTGCTATTTAAAATTCAATGTTCACCGGGTTGTTTTCAAGTATTCGGGTGTACCGGGATATAATGATGTTGGGACAAAAGTACTTTGCTGCAGACTGTCAGCATCAGCCCTGTTCAGCTCTTTTTCTTAGGGAAATGCTGATTTGTATCTGTTCAGCACCTTCAGTATTTCAGTATGAATTGACTGCTTGCAGGCAAATTCATACTGAAATACTGAAGGCGGACAAGGCCCGGAGGGCCTCTGGCCGGCCACATCGAGGATTTGCGAAGCAAATTCGAGATGGGTGATGAACAGATACATAATTTGTAACCATTCAGCGCCCGCTACAATTCAGCGTTAATTTGACTGCCTGCAGACAAATTAACACTGAAATCCGGAAGACGGCCAAGGCCCAAAGGGCCTTTGGCCAGCCACATCAATGATTTGCAAAGTAAATTCGAGATGGGTGCTAAACTGTTACAAATTAAGGAAACGCTGATTAAAGCATTTCCTTAATTATTCTCTACATACATGCATTTGCCTGCCTGTCGATCATCAGATCAGATAAACATGGCAGACAGACATCATAGCATTAAATGAATGATGCCTGTCTGTAATCAGCATATCACGGCTGATCCGCCGGTATCATGTCGTGGATCCATGCGCCATCCTCGCCTACTCTGTAGCCGTCCGGCGTGGTTGTGCTGCGGTACATTGCTCCCTTAAGGCCGTTCGATACCGGATTAAAGAAGTACCAGTTTGTACCTATAGGCAGCCAGCCTGTCACCATATGACCCATGGTATTGTCGCTGTACGGCCACAGATAATATATGCAGCCGTCTGTATCCGTGTACCAGCCTGTTACCATATTTCCGTCTGCATCAAAGCGGAACCATGCGTTCTTATCCTGAAGCTCAACTGCATAAGGATTGTAGATATATGCCCATTCATTCTTATACTGACGATTGCCTGCGGCAAAGGTCCACCTGCCGGTCTCCGGATGATATGTCCACAGTCCGTATACAGCGCTGCCCGGTATGCCTGCACTGACACTTATAGTACCGGTGCCTGTGCTGTTCTTATATCTGTCGCTGTTGCGTACCCGGTCGCTCCGTTCGGCATTTGCCCCAACGACATTTACCTCAACTGAGGTGCTGATGCCGAGGCTCGGATAGTAGAGTGTTATGGTTACGCTGCCGCCTTTAAGTGCATGCAGCACTCCGTCACTGTCTACATAGGCAATAGTCGGATCGGATGAATAGAACATCGCATCGCCTGCAAGCTCGTTATAAGGAGCTGCCTTAAACTCAAGCTGCCTGGTCTGGCCTGCATTGATGCTTATCCTCTCGGCACCCTCTTCTATCTCGCATACTACAGGTACAGAATCTGTAAATGTATCCGTCACGCTCTCAAGCTCCTCGCCGTCGCCTACGGCACTCAGCTCAAGCTTGATGCGCTCAAAGCCGTCAAAGTCGCTTACCTTAGGCGCATATGCAAAGCTTACCTGCTTCTGCTCTCCTGACTTAAGGCCACCTTCATTCTGAGTGATAAGCACCTTATCCTCACTGTTGTCTATGCCTAAGCGTGTTAATACAAGCTTAAGCTCACTCACATCCTTATTGCCGTGGTTGGCTACCGTTGCCGTAACGATTATCTGACCGTTTTCATAGCTTAACTTGTAATCATTGATCTCGATTACAGGCTTATAAGGAATCGCCTTCGTTACTGAGTAGCTTGTCCTCGTGAATTCCTCAAACAGACTGCTGGCGTTCTCAGTCGAGGTTATCCTCAGGCTGGTGCCATCCAGATCTCTGTCCGGCGTCCATGGTATCACAACGCTGACGGACTGACCCGGCTGAAGCTGAACGCTGTTTAAGTACTTTGAAAGCTCTGACGGAACCTTGATGGTCTCAAGTTTCTTATCATTCTTATCTACAAGCTCAAGCTCAAGCTCAAGCGTACAGCCGTTTGCCGTATAAAGACCCTCATTCTTAAGATCAAACTGAAGCTCGGTCTTGCTGCCCTTAACTATATGCTCATCAATGTCTATGTTTGCAGGCTTAACTGAGCCCTTGGCAGTGAAGCTGAAGTATACAAGATCATTTCTGCCGCTGTCCTGATCATACAGGTTGGATACGATCTTAATGGATCCCTTGCTCCTGCCGGGCTGTACATCAAACTCATCGATGATCTTATTCCTGTCTGTGAGCATTACAGGCTCTGAGAAGCCTGCAGACGTACCGTTCCAGTTATCCGTG
>CAVALT010000009.1:0-16586 GCA_963589455.1 Clostridiales bacterium | reverse complement strand
GCCGAAACCTTTTTAAGTATTCCTGAAAATACCTCGTATTCTATGTCCTTAAGCTTTTCATCAGCACCAGATATATCGCTTGAAAGCTGCTCAAGCCTTTCTGTTGTGTATCTTTCTCCGGTTGTAAGTGTCTGTTTTCTTAAAAAATAATCAGGAACCTGGTTTTTAAAGCTGTTGCTTACCTCGATGCAGTATCCGAAATTTTTATTATACTTAATCTTAAGACCTCTTATACCGGTCTTCTCACGTTCTTCGTTTTCAAGCTCCATAAGCAGCCTTCGTCCGTCTGTTTTGTAGCTGCGCAGCCTGTCTATCTCATCATTATAGCCGCTTCTTATTATGCCTCCGTCTCTTACGGATGCCGGTGCCTCAGGATCTATCGCAGCCTCAAGCATTTCTGAAAGCTCATCAAGCGGATCAAGCTCACTATCTATATTTTTTAGCAGCTCAGCTTCAAAGGTATCCAGAATATGCTTAACATGCGGGAGCATGCTGATTGACTGCCTGAATGCATTGGCATCAGGAGGCGTTGCTCTGAAGGAGCTGAATTTTGCAAGCAGACGCTCTATATCATAGACAGGTCTTAAATATTCGCTTATTTCCTCACGGTCTATGAACCTCTCATTAAGCTCGGCTATTGCATCCTGGCGTGCCTCAATCATTTCCTTGTTCAACAGCGGCTGTGAAACTATACGGCGCATAAATCTGGAGCCCATGGCTGTTTTTGTTTTATCCAGAACCCAGAGCAGTGTGCCCTTCTTTTCCTTATCACGCATGGATTCAAGCAGCTCAAGATTACGCATGGTTGCCGTATCTATGACCATATATTCAGAGGTTGAATAGGTTTTAAGCTCACTGATGTAATCAACCGTTGAAAACTGAGTATCATAAACGTATCTGAGAACTGCCCCCGCTGCAATCAGGCCGGCCTTCATATCGGCTACGCCAAGACCGGCTGCATTTGCATGAAAATGCTCCTCAATCAGTCTGACTGCCGCCTCGCTGTCAAAATATGACTGAGGAACATCACTTATGCGCACATTCCAACGCTCACGGATATAATCAGTATCAGCCTCGGACTCATGAAAGCCTGTATTGCATATAAGCTCTGACGGCATAAAACGATTAATCTCATCATAAAGCTCACGAAGCTCAGTCAGCTCAGTCACATAATAATCACCGGTACTTACATCAATCGCAGATACCCCGTAGCGCTCCTCTGAAAATACAGCACACATCAGATAATTATTCTTATCCTCATCAAGTGCCTCATTTGCACAGATCGTTCCCGGTGTTATTACTCTTATGACCTCACGCTTTACAAGTCCCTTTGCAAGCTTTGGATCCTCTACCTGCTCACCTATAGCAACACTGTAGCCCTTTTTAACAAGCTTCGTAATATAATTATCTGCAGCATGAAAAGGGATGCCGCACATTGGTGCGCGTTCCCCGATTCCACAGTCCTTGCCTGTAAGCACAAGGTCTAGCTCCTCGGACGCAAGCTTGGCATCCTCAAAAAACATCTCATAGAAGTCACCTATTCGATAGAACAGTATGCATCCCGGATATTCCTTTTTAGTTTCTAAATATTGCACCATCATCGGTGACATTTTTTCAGTATTCATTATGTGCCCTTAAGCTTAATCGGCAAGTTTTCCGGTAAAATAGAATCTGTGATTTTCGGTAAGCTCTGCCGTGCGAATAGTGCCTATGAGTTCTTTTCCTCCCTGAACATGTACTGTTATACCGTTTTCGAGCTTGCCTGTAATAAGCCTGTCATCATATTCGCTCGGCTCCTCAAACAATACTGCTGCCTTAGTTCCAAGCAGCTTATCGAGATTTTCATCAACTATTGCATTCTGAACCTCAAGCAGTCTGCTGAAGCGATCCTTGACAGTTATTTCATCAATCTGGTCCTCATAAGCTGCTGCCGGCGTTCCTTCACGCTTTGAGTATATAAATGTATAGGCTGAATCAAATCTGACACGCCGAACCACATCCAGAGTCTCGAGAAAATCCTCCTCTGTTTCACCCGGAAATCCAACTATAATATCAGTGCTGAGAGAAATATCCGGCATTGCGCTTTTAAGTCTGAGTGCTCTGTCAAGATATCTTTCCTTGTCATAATGCCTGTTCATACGCTTAAGCACGGCTGTAGATCCGGACTGTAACGGAAGATGAAACTGTCTGCATATATGCTTTCCGGCAGCCATAACCTCAATAAGCTCATCCGACAGATCCTTTGGATGCGAGGTCATAAAGCGAACCCTGTCAATGCCGATGTCGCCGCAAAGCACATCGATATTTTTCAGAAGCTCGGCAAAGCTGATTCCTCCCTGGTAGGAATTAACATTCTGCCCAAGAAGCATAATCTCCTTTACGCCGTCAGCGGCAGCAGCTCTTATCTCATCGTATATTTCTTCAGGAGCCCTGCTCTTTTCTCTTCCGCGCACATACGGAACTATACAGTAGGAACAGAAATTATTGCATCCGAACATTATGTTAATGCCCTGCTTAAAGGGATACTTTCTCTTTGAAGGAAGCTGCTCAACTATATCCTTAGAATCCTTCCATACCGAAACCACCGGTTTCCGGTACAGCTTCTCTATATCCTTAAGATTAGAGGCTGATTCTCCATAACGAAGAAGCTTTGACAGCTTAACAGCATCCTCAGAGGAATCCTTAAGCACTGCGTGTCCTCTTGCAAAATCCTCGGAAAAGCTTCCGCCTCTTTTTCTCAGAAGGCTGAACATAAGCTCCGGAAATGTATACAGATTATGAGTTCCGAATATTATATCAACATAAGGATATTTCTGCTTAAGCTTGTCAATCTCGTCTGTCTCCTGCATCATACATCCGCATACCGAAATAATCATGTCAGGATTATTTTTCTTAGCCTGCTTAAGTCTTCCGAGCCGTCCGTAGAGATGCTCATTTGCATTTTCTCTGACAGTACAGGTATTAAAGGCCACAAAATCCGCATTCTGTTCATCACTGCTTATATCAAAGCCTATATCTGAAAGTATGCCCTCAAGCTTTTCTGAATCTCTTGCATTCATCTGACAGCCAAAGGTTACTACTGCAGCCTTGAGTTTACTTCCGTCAGCGGCCTTTATCTCTCTGCTGCAGTTCCTAAGCTGTTTTATAAAATACTGCTGCCTTAAAGGCTCCTCAGCCGGAGCAGCAGCAAGAATCTCATCCGATAATAAGTTTCGTAAGTTCTCTGATATCATTTATCTTCTCACAATATAATTCCTGAGGCACTTCGCCGAAGCCATAGGCAGCCCATATAAACGGGATGCCTGCCTTCCCCGAGCTTAATGCGTCATTTTTAATGTCTCCTATATAGGCAGTGGAGCTGAGACCGTATTTTTCACACAGCATTCTCATGCTTACGTCCTTTTCCTGTCCTGTATCCCCAAAGCAAAGCCAGTCCTTAAAGAAATGCTGTATTCCGCAGCTTTCAGTCATAAGCTCTATATAGCCCTTCTCACAATTGGAAACTATGAAAAGAGGGATACGGCTGCTCAACTGCGAAAGAGTCTCATAGGTTCCCGGAAACATGCTTCCGCCATGCTCCTTAAGATAAGCATACTCATACCTTGTGGATACAGTATTGATCCTCTGCATTATTTCATCGGCCCTGTCAGGATCGGTGTCTATTATCGGCCCAAGCTCCGGATAAAGGTCTGTAAATATTGTTTTTAGCGGCTGACCGACCTCGGAGCATATCATTTCCCTCGTAAAATGCTTTTCACCGAATTCAAATTCCTTTGAGGCTTCGGAAAATGAAGCTGCAACTCCTGCTGTGGCATCCCACAGGGTTCCGTCTATGTCAAATATCAGTGAATCAAAACGCATATTATCTGTCAGTCCTTCTGCTTAGATGCGTAATAGTTCCGTCTTCATTTTTAATATCTATATTATCCAGATGACAGCGGAGATTAGCCTTAACGCTGTCTATATAGCGCTGTCTGAGCTCCTTCTGCTCAGCAAGCTCCTCTTCATTGAGCCCGGAACCGGATTTGGCTCTGTGTGCCAGCTCATTGATGCGTGCTATATCCTCTTTAGTTATACCCATACAAACAGTACCCTTTCTTTTATGATGCCATGATTAAGGAAACGCTGATTAAAGCGTTTCCCACGCCGGATTTGCGCTGCGAAGCAGCAAATTCCTCTGCAAATCCGTGCGTTCCGCCGGAGGCTGTTAAGGAAATGCTGATTAAATCAGCATTTCCTTAAATGCTTCAGCTGCATGTAGTACCAAGTATGGCCATAGCAGTTTTTATGCCGTCAACTGCAGCGCTTGTTATGCCGCCTGCATATCCTGCTCCTTCACCCGCCGGATACAGTCCTCTGATACCCGGAGCCTGCCTTTCCTCATCCCTTACTATTCTTACCGGACTTGAGGTTCTTGCTTCTACGCCTGCTATGATTGCATCCTCGCTGTTATAGCCTTCGATGGTTCGTGCAAAGCCGTCCATACAGTCAGCTATAGCATCTCCTGCATATGACGGAAGCACTGATCTGACATCTGCTGCTGCAGCATAGCCTAAAAACCTGCCTTCAAAGCTGCCGGCTCCCTGCGGCTTAGCATCAGCCCTTTTAAACTCGCCGAGGTTTTCATAAGGTATGATTCCATCGCACAATCTGTAGGCCGCTTCCTCAAGGCGTCGCTGAAACTCGACTCCGTTAAGAACATCGCTGCTTCCTGTTGCAGCTTCATAATCCTCCGGTACGACATTGACAATAAGTGCCGCATTTGCAATACCGGATGCTCTGTCATTATAGCTCATGCCGTTAATGCAGAGCCGTCCCTCCTCTGACGAGGAATTAACAACATATCCTCCGGGACACATACAGAAGCTAAAGCAGTTTCTGCCGTTTGATGCCTTTCTTGTGAGCTTGTAGGACGCCGGTCCCAGTATCTCCTGCTTCTCACGAAGACGGTCGGAGCCATACAATGCTCTGTCGATAAGCTCCTGCGGGTGCTGAATGCGTACTCCGACTGCAAACGGCTTCTGCTCAAGACATACCCCCTTGTCGCGAAGCATATAAAAGGTATCTCTTGCACTGTGTCCTGCCGCAAGTATAAGCTCATTGCAGCTAAGCTTATGACTTACGGATTTATGTGTGTCCGTATAGCTGATGCTCTGAAGCTGCCCGCCTGCAGCTTCAAAGTCATCAAATCTGGCATTAAATATATATTTTCCGCCCTTTGAGATTATATATTCCCGCATGTTTTTAATAATTACAGACAGCACGTCAGTTCCGACGTGAGGCTTCTGATCTGTGAGTATCTCAGGATCTGCACCAAAGCGAACAAAGGTGCTGAGCACAAAATCTATATAGCCGCCTCTGTCCTTGACTGAGGTATTAAGCTTTCCGTCTGAAAATGTACCTGCTCCGCCCTCTCCGAACTGTATATTGCATTCAGGATCAAGCTTTCCTGACTGAAAAAAACGCTCTGTCTTCTCTATGCGTTTGTCTATTGCTTCCCCGCGTTCAAGGATTATCGGCCTTCTGCCGCATTCTGCAAGAACATAGGCCGCAAACAATCCGCAGGGACCCGAGCCTACAATAACAGGAGCGGGTTTATCGGCAGCAGCATCCGGAGCAGACCTCGGAAGCACAAGCGGTGCTGCATCAAGCTGACGGATATTGCTGTTTTTCAGCTTTTCTGTAAACTTCAGCTCTGTTTCAGCACTCGGCCCCACGATGGAATCATGCAGCCGCACATCTACAGTATACACAAACTGTATATCGGACTTATCTCTGGCATCTACAGAACGCCTGTGAATCCTTAGCTTTCTGATATCATCCGTTCTGCAGCAAAGCAAAGCTGCTGTACGGCTCCTGAGAAGCTTAAGCTCGGCTTTTTTATCCGTGCCTGCCTCAAATATTGATATTTTTAACTGGTTAATTCTTATCATAGGTCAATGTTTCACTTTTCCCTGCGGCTGCTCTTCCTGCTATATAGCCGCTTGCCCATGCATAATGCAGATTATAGCCGCCGCAGTCACCGTTAATATCAGTTATTTCACCGCAAAAATATATACGGCCATGTGCACTGACTGCAGCCGATTCTGTATACTGCATGGTTGCAGGATCAATAAAAGCCGTATCTACTCCTCCGGTGCAGACCTGAGCCTTATTGAAGCCTGCTGTCCTGTGTATGCTGTAGCTGTGTCCGAGAATGCTGAGGCTTACTGTTCTTCCTTCATTAAGGGCAATAGCTGCATAACCTGAAAGCTGCATAACCGGTATCCCGGATATGTTGTGCTCATTAAACTGAATCTCTCCATAGCAGCTGTATTCTCTAATGCCGTCGGCTTCAATACAGCAGTCTCCATCCGTATTTATGCTGTTGCAGCCGGCATCTGTGCTTACGGCATTGCTGCAGGCAGAACTGCTGTACTTATTACCGATGCTTAAAACCACCTCTGCACGGACACGACGTCCCTTCAGGCTTTTAAGCATTTCATCCTTTGAATACAAAGCACAGAGTGCAGGAAGAAATCTGTTCATCCTGATTCCAAGCCTCTTAAGTGCAGGATAGACCGAGCTGTCAGAGCCTGTTTCAGGATAAGCATTAGCTCCGGCTGCAATTATAACGGAATCATAATATTCATTTGAAGCAGCCGCATTTTCTATAGCAGCAATAACAGCTTCATCACCTGTATTAAATGAGAAGCTTACACCGAGTCTAAGTGCCTCCTGATACAGGCAGTCCCTGAGATCCGGAGCCTTCATGCCCTCAGGATAAATATACCCGCTATCATCGAAGCTGTAATGTATTATCTCCGGATTTACTCCGATTCTCCTGAAGAAGCTTATGCAATCCTCATATCCAAAGGCTTTAAGTACCTGCTCAATAAAGACTTTGCAGGAGCCGCTGCTGCTGTGATAACCCAATGCGCTTACCTTAGTATTGGTATAATTGCATTTTCCGTTGCCTGTAAGCTTAAGCTTGATTCCTGGCTCTGACTTATGCTCAAGCACGGTGACAGAGGCCCCATTCTCCGCTGCACTTATTGCAGCCATAAGACCGGCAGCCCCGGCTCCTATTATAAGCACTCTCTGCATCACATAAGCCTCAGTGCATTAAGAAAACGATACAGTCTGAGGCCCATAGGCATCTCGATAAGCTCTTCTCTGGTAAATGCCCGCATAAATGCAAGGCAAACAACATATATAACCACAGCCATACAAATCGACAGTGCTACGATTATGATAAGCCCGAACCTCTCCCTGGAAAATGATACCGGCAGCAGAAGTTCCATGAGACTTGCCAGACCGAAGGCTGCCGCACCCATAACTGCAGAAGCTGCAAACGGTATTACAAAGGTATTGCGTATATTTATCTTGAAACGTACATGCCTCTTCAGCTTTCTGATATTAAGTACACATACGACAAGGGAAAATATTGTATTGGCATAAATAACCGCAAGCAGATCCTTTGTTGCAAAGACCAGTGCAACCAGTGAAGCTACATGAATTATAAGTGCAATAACAGCATTTTTAAGCGGTGCCGACAGATGTCCGAGTCCCTGCAGCAGACCGTTTGTAATTGTTGACAGAGAATAAAGAATAATTGTAATCGAACCGTGTCTGAGCACAGTGATAAGCATGCTGTTATCCTCTGAGGCAAACAGCAGATTACATATAGGCTCAGCCAAAGCAAAAAGTCCGACTGCAGCCGGAACAGATATAAGCATTACAAACTGCATGCTCAGCTTAAGCTTCGTAACTATAAGCTTTCTGTCCTTATCAGCAACAGCATTGGTAAGCGAAGGTATGACAGACGAGCTTAAGCTGTTGGAGATTGCAACCGGAATATTGAAAAGTATTCTGTATTCACCGAATACTCCCCATAAAAATACGCAGGAGGCTCCCATGCCTATTGCATTCATGCTTCTGCTGAAGATAAAGTCATCAAGTACAGTACTTATATTATAAACCGTTGAGCTCAGCAGTATAGGAATAAGTGTAATAAGCAGTATCCTTGCAAGCTGTCCTGAGCTTTCCCTTCTTCTTGAACGAAGGTGCCCTGAGCTTCCGTCTTCATACCTTGGTCTGACATGCCCGTTTCCTGCAGGCATTCTTCCGTAAAGAAGAAACAGCAGTATGAAGAACAGCAGTGCAACCAACGCACCCATACCTGTTCCCACAGTGGCTCCTGCTGCTCCGTAGGCATAGCTGTAATCGCTTTCCCTGTATATCAGATTAGCCTTCGCGCCGTAATCGAACAGCATTATTGCCATGATTATAGACACGCCGGCATTTACAATCTGCTCGAATACCTGCGAAATCGCTGTAGGCACCATGTTTCCGGAGCCCTGAAAATATCCTCGCATAATGCCCAGATAGGCCATTATCCAGATGGTAGGAGCAAGTGTGCGCATTGCATAGCGGCAGAAAGGCTTTTCAAGAAAGTCCGCTATAATGCCGCTTCCGAAATACATGACCGCACAGGCAAGTCCGCCCATTATCGTTGCATAAACAAAGGCAACCCTCAGCGCTGTACGCACATCATCATAACGTTCCTTCGCAAGCCTTGTCGAAACAACCTTTGACACAGCCGTCGGAAGTGAGTATGAGCTTATGATAAGCAGTATATTGTAAATGCTGTACGCCGAGGTATAATACCCGTTTCCTATTGTGCCTATAATATCAACAAGAGGAATGCGGTAAAGCATTCCTATGATACGGCACAGTATACCTGTTATGGCAAGAATGCTGCCCTGTGCTATAAAATTACGTGATCTGGCATTATTAATCATGTTTCTCTGTTATTATCTTTATCATGGCATTTACTGCCTCGTAATGCCGAGGCTCTCCAGTATCTCTTCCTGCCTTTTTTCCATCTCAGCAGCTTCAGGCTCTGTCATATGATCATAGCCCATCAGGTGAAGCATGCTGTGTGCTATCAGGAACGCATATTCTCTGACAACACTATGACCGTACTCATTTGCCTGAGCAATGCAGTGATCTATGGAAATAATGATATCTCCAAGCATCAGCTCTCCTGTTTCCGGATTAAACAGATCCTCAATATCATCAAAGCCGTCGAAGCAGCCGGGTTTGTCATAGTCAATCAGAGGAAAGCTTAAGACATCGGTACTGCGTTCGATGCCTCTGTACTGTGTATTAATCTCCTCTATTGCTTCATCATCTGTAAGGAGAAGGCTTACGTCTATGTCGTACGGACATTCCTCATGATCAAGTGATGCATTTATAACCTTAAGTGCAATATCTGTATACTCTTCAGGCTTCAGAAAGCCTTCAAGGCTGTCCTCGGCAAGCTTCTTCAGACTGCCGCTGTATTCATTTTCTACGTTTACGGTCATTTAATTTTGCCTCATAGGCATCATATGCCATAACAATTTTCTGTACCAACGGATGCCTTACAACATCTCCTGCTGTAAGCTCGGCAAAGCCAATATCATCTATGCCTCTGAGCACCTTCATAGCCGTCTCAAGACCGGATGCCTGATCCTTATCAAGATCCTTCTGTGTAAGATCGCCTGTAACTACTACTTTTGAGCCAAAGCCTATACGCGTAAGAAACATCTTCATCTGAGCCGGAGTAGTGTTCTGCGCCTCGTCCAGTATAATAAAGGCATTATCAAGCGTGCGGCCTCTCATATAGGCAAGCGGAGCCACCTCTATAAGGCCCTTTTCCTGATTTGCCATAAATGAATCAGCTCCCATTATGCTGTAAAGAGCATCATAAAGAGGTCTAAGATATGGATCTATCTTCTGCTGAAGATCACCGGGAAGGAAGCCAAGCTTCTCACCTGCTTCTATTGCAGGCCTCGTGAGAATAATCCTTTGAACCTCCTGCTCCTTAAAGGCCTTAATCGCCAGGGCCATTGCAAGATAGGTCTTGCCGGTTCCTGCAGGTCCTGTAGCAAAGGTAATCATTTTGCTTCGTATATAATCTACATAGTCCTTCTGGCCAATAGTCTTGGGCTTGACAGGACGTCCGCTGACTGTTCGGCAGATAATATCCCTGTCAATCTCAGCTATATCCTTCTCTCTTCCCTCGCCTTCCATGGAAAGTGATATTGCATAGTCAACCTGCTGTTCACTGATGCTGCCATTCTGTATACTCAAATGAAGGAGACTGTCTATGACAGCTCCTGCTTTTTTAACCTTATCCTCTGTGCCTGCAATATTGAGTGAACCGTTATGCTCTGTTATATCAACCTCAAGGCTGCGTTCTATCTTCCTGATATATATATCACAGCTTCCGAATATATTAATCTCATGCTCGGCTGGAATATTCTTCTGAATTTCAAACATTTTAAAACTTAATATAGCCTCAACTCCACAGGAATTGAGGCTACCACTCATTAGTTATACTTACGCTTTCTTGCTGCTTCAGACTTCTTCTTGCGTCTTACGCTTGGCTTCTCGTAATGTTCTCTCTTACGAATCTCCTGCTGAATTCCGGCTTTAGCGCAGTTTCTCTTAAATCTGCGAAGAGCTGAATCAAGTGACTCGTTCTCTTTAACGATAACGTTTGACAAAGACCCCTTACCTCCCTCCGGTGGCCGATTATGTAATGTCCTTACATGCCACTCAGTGCGGGGTATAATTGCACTGCCTTATTTTATAACATAATCAGGCAACAGATGCAAGTGGAAAATGGTATTATTTCACTGTATTATTTCACTTATTATTACCATTTAGGGAAACGCTGATTAAAGTATTTCCCACGCTGGATTTGCGCTGCGAAGTAGCTAATCCAAATACAAATCCGTGCGATTTTCCGGAGGATGTTAAGGAAACGCTGATTTAATCAGCATTTCATTAAGTATTCATGTATGGCTGAGCACTTAACACGCAGCAGTCTTAAGTGCTGTCTGCCTTGCAAGAAACTGCCGATAAAAAATAAACCCAGCCAGCGTAGTTAATGTTTCAGTTACCGGAAATGTAAGCCAAAACAGATTAAGACCAAATCTCGAAAACAGAAATCCAAGCGGCACAAACAGAACCATTGTTCTTATAAGCGTAAGTGCGGAGCTTTTAAGACTCTGACCGACTGCCTGAAAAAATACAGGAAAGGTCAATGATGTCACCATAGGAATAAAGCTTACGCCTATAAATCTGAATCCGATCCTTCCAATGGCAATTACCTGTGCATCTCTGGTAAATACGCCAAGCATCTGTGTCGGAATCGTAAGAAAGCATAGAGTTCCAACTGCCATAAGCGTCCATCCGAATATAACAGCTGCTGACAGAGTTTTTCTGCAGCGTTCAATATTTTCTGCCGCATAATTGTAGCTTACAACAGGCACTATACAGGTCTGCATGGCTCCAAGCGGAATAAAGAAAAAGGTCTGCCATTTGTAATAAAGTCCAAGTGCAGTGACCGCCTGATCACTGAAGCCAGAAAGTATCATATTAAGTCCGAATATATAAAAGGTATAGGCAGACTGCATCAGTATATTTGGTATGCCCAGTCTGAATATGGCCTTAATATGATGAGGATAAACCGACAATGACGGTAAATGTCTGCGGCCTTTTCTCATAACTATCAATGCCGCTGCTATCTGTCCTGCAACGGTTGCGATTGCAGCTCCCGCAATCCCAAGCTCAGGCAGTCCGAACATTCCGAAAATAAGCAGCGGATCAATAATTATATTAATTATCGCTCCGATAATCTGGGCAAGCATCGGAGTCTTCATATCTCCGTTCGACTGAATAACCTTAGTCCAGCAGCTTTCAAGAAACAATCCGATGCTGAACAGACATACAATTCTTCCATAAACGACAACATCTCTGACAACAGCTTCAGATGCAGTTGACATCTGTGCATAGAAAGGCAGTATCATCCAGCAGATAATTGCAAACAAAGCCCACAGGACTATGGCAAGCGGAGTACCCACTCCCGCGTATTCATCAGCCTCTTCCCGCTTACCTATGCCAAGCTTGGCTGCCATGACTGTATTAATGCCTACACCTGTTCCTACTGCAAATGCAATCATAAGAAGCTGTATCGGATATATAATCGAAAGTGCCGTGAGTCCGGAATCTGAATATCTGCCTACAAATAAGCTGTCAACGATATTATACAGAGCCTGAATCAGCTGTGCGAGCATAACCGGCGGCGCTATCTTCAGCAATATGGTACTTATTTTCTCTGTTCTGAACAAATCATTTTGTTCCATGACAGTTTACCTCTGCTTTGGTATATTGTATCTGTTTATCACCTTCCGCATTTCAGTATGAATTGACTGCTTGCAGGCAAATTCATACTGAAATGCGGAAGGCGGCTAAGGCCCGAAGGGCCTCTGACCAGCCAAATCGAGGATTTGCGGAGCAAATTCGAGATGGGTGCTAAATAGTTACAGTACATTTATATCTCAAATTATGCGTTTATCAAGTACCTTTGAGAAATTACCATATTTTCATTATATGCTGCATAATAAGGCTTACTGCAGTAATTCCGCACCAGCAGCACGCACCGACAGCGATTGGCTTTCCGCCTGTTTTGATAAGCTGTATCACATTGCTGTTTAAGCCTATGGCAGCCATTGCCATAATAATCATAAACTTGGACAATTCCTTAACCGGCTTAAATATATCTGCACTGATTCCCATATGTATGCATAAAGTTGTAATAACCGCTGCAATCACAAAATAAAGTATAAACATTGGAAACGAACGCTTCAGGCTGAACTTTTCACTCTTATTAGTCCTTATCAAGGATAATCCAAGAGTAATCGGTATTATTGCAAGCGTTCTTGTCAGCTTTACTGTTACTGCCTTATTGAGGGTTTCGCTTCCAAGATTCCACATGCTGTCCCAGGTTGATGCAGCCGCCGTTACTGATGATGTATCATTGATTGCAGTTCCTGCAAAAATTCCAAATGCATCGCCATGAACCGTATCAAAGCCAATTGCTTTTCCAAGTATCGGAAAGAAAATAGCCGCAAGCACATTAAAAAAGAAAATAACTGCTATTGACTGCGCTATTTCATCATTGGCCGCGTCTATAACAGGTGCAGCTGCCGCTATTGCCGATCCGCCGCAGATGGATGATCCTACACCTACAAGTATTGATGTATTTGACGGCACCTTAAGAAGCTTATGCATTATCCATGCAATAACAAGTGATGCTGTAATCGTACAGATGATAATAGGCAGAGATTGCTTTCCTGTCTCAAAAATCACTCCGAGATTCATTCCAAATCCAAGCAAAACAACCGCTGTCTGCAGAATCACCTTTGAGGTCCACTTTATGCCCGCTTCTGCCTTACCCTTATCAGTCCAGAACAGCGTGATGAGCATTCCGGCTATAATTGCAGTTACAGCTCCGCCTATCACAGGAAATAATTTTCCTGCTATCCATGATGGAATGGCCATCATAAAGCAAATCAGTATTCCGTTCCCATTTTTTTTAAGAAGATTCATTTGATAACTGTCTCTCTTTCATCGTGAATATTCAAAATTGAATACATCAGGAATATTCTTTTCGTGTCATACTTACCCTATGCAGATACTCCATTTATTCGCTATGCAGCGAACTTCTGCGTTTTAATGATTGCCGGATAATGGCTTAAATAAAGGGAAACCGCTATAAACAACGGTTTCCCCCAAGCTCGGAGTAACAGGACTTGAACCTGCGGCCTCTTGACCCCCAGTCAAGCGCGCTACCAAACTGCGCCATACCCCGATTCGTATATTAGCTGCTGTTATATACAAGCAGCTTATTTATTTTACTACATTTACTATCAAATTCCAAGCATAAATTATAAGGAAACGCTGATTAAAGTGTTTCCCACGCAGGATTCGCGCTGCGAAGCAGCAAATTTCCATGCAAATCCGTGCCCTCCGCCGAAGGCTGTTAAGGAAATGCTGATTAAATCAGCATTTCCTTAATACTCACAATGATCACTCAAAGATGATGCCATTTTCCTCTGTCATTTCTTTAATTTTAGCAAGTGATTCAACTCGGATGCCCATGCTTCTAAGCTCTGCTCCGCCCGGCTGGAATGCCTTTTCAACGGCGATGCCTATTCCTACAACCTCAGCTCCGGCTTGCTGAACAAGCTGAACAAGTCCTTTTGCAGCCTCTCCGGTTGCCATGAAATCATCAATGATAAATACCTTATCTCCCTCATTAAGGTATTTCCTGGATACATAAATATCATTGACAGTTCCTCTTGTGAATGACTTAACGACGGCAGAATATGCATCCTCAGGAGTATTGCTTGATTTACTCTTCTTTGCAAATAAAACCGGACAGCCAAACTCAAGACCGGCAACTGCAGCTATTCCGATTCCGGATGCCTCAATAGTAAGAATTTTGTTAATTCCGGTTCCCTCAAAAAGGCGTTTCCATTCAAGAGCCATTTCCCTGAATAATTCCGGATCCATCTGATGATTGATAAAGCTGTCAACCTTTAATACATCTCCGCCCAACACCTTGCCGTCTCTGCTTATTCTGTCTTCAAGAAGCTTCATATCTCCCCCGCTGCAAATAAATACAGTCAAAAATTCCTTAACAGCCGTATATTACACATTATGTCCGGAAAGCTATACCTTCCGGACATAATTCAGTCAATAAAATTACTTTCCAAGCTGAGTCTTAACTACCTCTGCAGCCTTCTTAAGTGCAGCGTCAATTGCAGAAGCATCAGTACCACCGGCCTGAGCCATGGTAGGACGTCCGCCGCCCTTGCCTCCTACAACAGGAGCGATCTCTTTAATGACATTTCCTGCCATTGCCCCCTTCTTAACAGCACCATCTGTTGCTGAAGCTATAAGAGTAACCTTTCCGCCAATTTCTGCAGCAAGAACAATTACACAGTCGCCAAGCTTCTCACTCAGACTGTCACATAAGCCTCTGAGCGCATTTACATCAGCAGCATCAGCCTTAAGGCAAAGCAGCTTAACTCCGTTCACATCCTCGGCATTGTCAGCTGCATTTCCAAGAGAGCTGCCTGCAAGCTGAGTCTTAAGCTTTTCATTTTCGGCTCTGAGTGACTTAAGCTCCTCAGTAAGCTGAGTAAGCTTATGTACAAGCTCATTAGGCTGAGACTTGACAACAGCAGCAGCCTTATTGAGTCTGTCTTCTATATCCTTGTAATAATTAAGCAGATTATCAGATGTAAGAGCCTCAATACGTCTTACTCCGGCAGAAATACCAGCCTCACTTATTATCTTGAATGAGCCAATATCACCTGTTCTTGCAACATGAGTTCCGCCGCAAAGCTCCGTGGAATCTCCCATATTTACAACTCTTACAGTATCTCCGTATTTTTCTCCGAAGAGAGCCATTGCACCGGTCTTCTTTGCATCCTCAAGGCTCATTTCTCTGGTAATCACCTCTGCATTATCCGAAATAGCCTCGTTAACCATTAATTCAACTGCGGCAAGCTCTGCAGCCGTCATAGCTTTAAAATGTGTAAAGTCAAAACGAAGTCTGTTTTTATCGTAAAATGCTCCGCTCTGCTCTACATGCTCACCAAGCACGGTACGAAGTGCCTTCTGCAGCAAGTGTGTTGCTGAATGATTCTTTGCTGTTGCATTTCTCTGCGCCGCATCTACCTTAAGTGAAACCTTCTGTCCTACTGAAATCATGCCCTTTGTAACAATTCCGACATGACCTATACGTCCGCCCTTCAGGGCAATAGTTTCATGAACCGCAAAAATACCGTCTTCTCCGGTGATTATTCCTGCATCTCCCTGCTGTCCGCCCTTAGTAGCATAGAACGGAGTTCTGTCAGTGATCACAGTGCCCTTCTGACCCTCGGAAAGAGCCTGAGTAAGCTCATCCTCCGTTGTAAGACAGCTTATAGTTCCATTATCCTCTAACCTGTCATAACCGGTAAATTCAGAGGTAAGTGACGTATCGATAAGATCATATACGGTAGCATCTGCGCCCATATAATTTGAAGTTTTTCTTGCGCTTCTTGCTTTATCCTTCTGTTCCTTCATGCAGGCATTAAAGCCATCCTCATCCACAGACAGAGACTTATCCTCAAGTATTTCCTTGGTAAGGTCAAGCGGGAAGCCATAGGTATCATAAAGCTTGAAGGCATCTGCCCCCTTAAGTGTTGTTTCTCCGTTTCTGACAAGAGAGTCTATCATCCTGTTAAGGATGTCAAGGCCGGCGTCTATGGTTTTATTGAACTGATCCTCCTCGTTGGCAAGAACCTGAAGAATCATGCTCTGCTTTTCCTCAAGCTCAGGATAACCGTCCTTGTTAAGCTCAATTACGCGCTTGGCCATCTCAGACATAAAGTCATGTGTAATTCCAAGCTTACGGCCATGTCTTACTGCACGGCGGATAACACGGCGAAGCACATATCCTCTTCCCTCATTTGACGGCATGATTCCGTCAGAAATCATAAATGTGCTTGATTTGATATGATCAGTAAGAATACGAAGGCTGACATCCTTATCATGATCAGAGTGATACTTAACCCCGCAAAGCTCTGCAATATATTCAAGTATGGCTTTATTGGTATCAACGGTATAAATCGACTCCTCGTCCTGCACAACCATGGCAATACGCTCAAGTCCCATACCTGTATCGATATTTTTCTGAACAAGCTCCGTATAATTAT
>CAVALT010000008.1:0-17783 GCA_963589455.1 Clostridiales bacterium | reverse complement strand
CATAGCTGAGCATAGCATCCACGACCGATTTAGGGCTGTACATAGAGTGAAGCGAAACTTGTGTACGCTTCAGACGACTGTCAGTTGCCCGCAATAACTTTTAATTATAGCATAAGGGCTTTGACCCTGCATTAAAGCTGCCCTGTCCCTGTTTAATCCTGTCTTTAGCAAATACTTACGAAGTTTCAACACTTGTTTTTGTGACTTTTAGACAATTTATCCCTTCAAAGCTCTATTATATGCACTCTGACAGGCTTTATTTGTTTATATCCGTTAAACTTTGTGCATTTTTCACAAATATCATCAGTTGTTTTCTATTTGTGTATATTATATGTCCATGTGATAATTAGCTCACAACAAACGTTAAAGGTATCAAATATTACGTGTGGTTGTCTTCAGGATCCAGATGCATAGGATACACGAACAGCTTTTAGGGTGTGAGCCGCTTCGCCTGTGTCTTTGGCTTCCTCATCTCACAGCATCCTTTTTTTCAAAAACAGCATACTTGCTCATTTCTCCGGAGCCGCCGCAAATTAATGCAGCGGTTCTGTCTTTTGGCATTAAGCTCTGAGCATCAGGCGATGTTGTTGTCAAAAGTGTTTTGACTGCAACTGATATAACATTTAAGGAAACACTTTAATCAACATTTCCTTAATCTATCTCAACACACTCCTGCTCTGTCTTCAGACCCTTTTCAAGCATTAGATCAAACAGCCCATGCTGAGCAGCAAAGAAGCTGTCCTCCTTCATCCTTGTCAACGTCCTGCGGTCATTTTCAGTTAGCGGGCGGCCTTCGGCACAATGTGCAAGATAGGTATCCTCATCCATGCCGGCAAGTGCAAAGTCTATCCCTGTTTCCTGGCAGAGCGCCTTCCAGATATTAAAGCCTCCGCAGTCAATGTCCCCGAAATGCACATATTCAGCATCCGGATAGCTTGTTTTTAGCTGCCTGATCAGGGCTCTGCGGTATCTGTTGGCAAAGCCTCCGAGATATATACATATCGTATCCCCGTTCCTGTCACGCCATCTGTGAAAGGAGGTCAGATTTTCTATTGTAAGTATGCGCCTTGGCGCGGCTTCTGCATCCCAGACAATCCTGTCTGTGTCAGCCCCGGCTATTCCGAATCCGAGCGGCAGCACCTCAAGTGCAGCAATACTGTCACCTATCTTAAGCCTTCCGCTTCCCTTAAGCATTACCCATGAAGGATTTCTGAAAATGCTGTACTCTGCCAGTATATCCTCCTCACTCATATCCTCTGCTGCCGCAAGTCCTCTGATGTATGCTGAGAAGCGCCGCAGTATACCTACTGCCTTTGACATATACTGCTCTGCAGTCTTGGAATCACGAAAGGTTCTGATTGACAGCTCTCTTACAAAGCATTCATCTGTATTAAGCTCTATGGCATTAACCAGCTGCAGGCTCTGCTCAAGGCCTTCAATATTATCTATATCAAGCTCTGACTTAAGGCTTCGTCCATTCTTAAGCCTGTCCTCTATATATGATATGTAAGCATTTACAGTATCTGAGCTGCTGCCTGTCCTGATATCACTTAGCTTTGCCTTAAGTATTTCCTCCTTGTCATGCTTCGGAATACGCTTAAGCATTGCGTAAGCCCTTGCTGCCTCATCAGTATTGAGCTCGCATCTCTCAATTATATGCTTATTGTTTTTGCCCCATACCAGACGTATCAGTCCTGTGCGTTCGAGTGCCGTCAGCTGTTCATCTATTATTGTGTATTCGGTTCCCGTCTGATCAAAATATTCCGGCACTATGCTTTTCGTAAGCTTTACCGTTATCGTAATATTTACCTGATTCCGGCCCTCATACAGCAGACTTCCCTCATATCTGTCAAGCAGCAGCTTAAGTATACGCTCATCATATCGCTTCATGCGTAAAATCCTCAATGAAGCTCATATTTCCATCAGGCATTACAAGAAGTATCCTGTCCGTATATTTGCCTATATACTGTATTTTTTCAGGAGGCGCCGCTATTATAAGCTGAAGCTTAAGCTCAGGATTAGTCAGAAATTCCAGCACACTGCTCATTCTGCCGTCATCCATATTGTTGAAGGCTTCATCCATCATAATGATTCCTACGGCATCTCCGCCTATACTGTTTTTATACATCTGTATAAATGAAGCTGCAACAGTTATATAGAACGGACTCTGAGTTTCTCCTCCGCTCTTCTCCGCGCTTACCTTCGAGTAAAGCATGTAGCTGCCGTCTTTCAGACTGATCTTGATATCATAATCCATATAGGTACGGTAATCCGTATACTGCTCCAGCACCTTATCAGTGTTTTCATCATTGTCGAGCGCAAGCTTGCTGAAGAGCTCATCCATGACCTCCTTATGCTCTTCTCTGAAGGCTGCACCGAATATGGATTCATTTCCCCCTATATTTCTCTCATCCATTATCATTGAATAATACTTTTTCATGGATGATTTCGGCTCATACAGGAACTCATAATGCTCCCTGTCAAAGGATATCTCCGAAAGAGCTCTGTTCAGCTCCTTAAAATCAAGTCTTGCCTGTCTTATATTTTCCTGCAGCTTTGAGAGAAACTGCTCTCTGAATTCCTCCTCTGCTGCATTGCGGGCACGGTATACCTTGTCCTCGTATTCAAGCAGCTTTGAATTTTTAAGCTTATCGTATTCCTCCGCAAATTCAGGATAGCCGAGCAGACTGTCCGCTGCTCCGAAATCATGTGCAGACTTATAGGCCTGCATAGCCCTGATCATCTCCGACTCGGCCTTCTCTCTTCTGGTCTGATTGCCCTTGCGTGCCCTGTCGTAATCCTCCTTAAGCTTATACGCATTTTTATCCTTTTTTATCTTATTGTATTCAGCCTCGGCATCACTATAATCCTCCCAGAGCCTCTCGCCGAGCTCGCCGGTATACTTTGTCTGACTGTCCAGCTCCTCCTGTAAATGCTTATGCTCGGCTTCGTCTCTTTCAACCGACTCCTCACATCTGCCAAGCTCAGAATGAAGTGCTTCAAGTCTGCCGGACAGCTGCCTGCTCTCAGTCTTGAATTCCTCAAGCTGCAGAGTCTTCTGTATAAGCGTTTCATTTTTCTTAAGCTTCTTTATGCTCTCATTGCAGGAGCTCAGCTCATGTTCATCAGACCTCAGCTGCTCAAGATATCGCAGCCTGTTTTTAACCTCTATATCTATAGTGGAATCAGCATGCTGCAGCATGCTCCTGAGCACTTCAATTTCTGCTGACAGTCTTCTGCATTCGTCCTCAAGCTGCTTCTGCCTTGCCTCAGTATCTGACAGCTGCTTCTTTATTGCCTCTGCTCCTATATAAGGAGTCTCATATATCTCAGGCTTTATTGCAGAAACAACATGATTCTGGTAGCGCATGCACTGTCTTGTGATGGCAGTCTGATAGTTTTTAAGCTCCTTGTAGCTGCTGCAGCAATGCACCTTGCCAAGCACCATGTTTATATATCTTCTTGCCCATATATTCTTTGAGCTTACAGCCTCTGCCAGACTGTCCTTCGGGATATCATCATATGCCTCTAATTTTGCTGTATTGATAAGTCCGACGCCGTATACCCTTCCGGCCTCTCTCAGCTTATCATATACGCTTACTGCAAGATCATAATCCTCAGGCTCAACTATAATATAGAAGCGCTGCGTATTAAGATAACCTTCTGCAGCATTCTGCCATGCAGGCTTGCTGATCTCCAGCAGCTCACAGAGCACTCTGGCCTCCGACTGTTTTCCGAGCTTTCTGAATTCCTCCTGTATCCTCTGTCTTAATTCATTTACTCCCTTAGGATAAACAAATCTGTGTGCTCTGAGCTCGTCTGCCTTGTGTTTAACCTCAGTGAGCTCGCCTTTTTTCTGATTCAGAGCGAGACTATGCTCTGCCGAAGCCGTATTTGCCAGCTGATAGACATTTTTCTTAAACTCTGCTGCCTTGTCCGCATCAAAAGCAAGCTCAGAGAGATGCTCACAGCTCTCTATGCTGCGAAGCTCTGACAGATAATGCTCAAACTGCTCTGCTTCAGAACCTTCCGCCGCAATGCCGCTGCTCTTCATAGCCTCTGTAAGCTTTTCTCCGGTCCTGACAGCCTTTAGCGTGCAGTCCGTAAGCTCCTTTACATCCTGTCTGTCCCGCTTAAGCTTAGTCTTGAGCTCCTCAGCCCTGCTCTCAAATTCGTGCAGTGCCAGATATTCCGTATTGCTGCTGAGCTCAGCAATAAGAGCATGAATCATATCCTCCTTGGCATTTTTCAGGGCTTCCTGTTCATTTATACGAAGCCCAAGCTCCGAAATTCTCTGCCTGGTACGGCTGATAAGCTCCCTCTTCTTTAAGAGCTGCTCATAAAGTATGTCCTGCTCTGCCCTTGCTATAAAATATTCATAGCTTTTATCAAGGTTAATGTATCTCTGCGTCTCCTCCTGGCGGCTTCTGATAAGCTCAAGCTCAGCTATGCGTCTTCTGACATCCTCCAGCATGCGCTCAAGCTCCTGATAGCTTCTGACATTTTCCCTGAGGGTATCTATATTGACAGCACGTTCATCCAGTACGTATGAATATACAAATTCCTTAATGTCTCGTATTGGCTTAAAGGCCATAGCCTTTGGGATAAGTGAGAAGAACTTATCATTAAGCCTGCCGAATCTTGAGAGTATCATGGCCCTTGCCTCTGAAATGGTCGGTGCCCATTTCCTTATGCCCTTATTGGACCTGAAGGCCTGTATGCTCTTTATCCTGTCTCCGTTAAAGAATAGCTCATCTGAGAGCTCTCTGTCCTCCATGAGATACCATGCGGTATTAGGCTCCTTTTCCTCCGACTGTGAATCCATCACCACGCCTATCAGAAAGCTTTTATTCCTCGATTCATCGAAAAATTCAAGGCAGATATGTGCGGAAAGCTCACCGGTACGCTCATACGGCTGTGTTTCCTTGCCGGTCTTGCATCTTATATAGCTGTTCAGATTGCGCTTGCCCTTTTCATTTGCAGCCTTATTAAAATTAGCCTTCGAGCAGGTTATGACAAACTGTACTGCGTCAAGCACTGTCGACTTTCCGACTGCATTCTCACCTGACAGCAGCACTGTTCTGCCAAGCTCTATTGTCTCATTGGGAAAACGATGCCAGTTAATCAGCCGTACTTTTCTCAATATCTTCATCTGACTCATTTCCCCTTCTGTATTTGCCGAGAAGCTCACTTACACGCTTGATATCATCAACTCTTATCGCCATGAGTATGGAATCATAGATGACGATTCTCGCATCCTCCTGGGTCAGATCCCGGTCGAGGATTTCAATTATATTGTAGCGCTTAAAGAGCTGGAGTGAATTGCTCATAGTGGTCTTATCTATCTGCTTGTCCCTGATCTTCATGGAAATGTATTTTTCCTGAATGTCTCCGACATTTATAACTACATCTCCGAGCGACAGCTCGCGCTTCTTTTCATCATAAAGGATTCGCAGTATAAGAAGGATTATCGACTCATTAAGCTTAAGCCTTGCATGATTGTAGCCCTCTCTGTTGATCAGCTGTATGGCTCCGTAATGCTCATTAATGTCAAGTGTATATCCCAGAATATCCAGATAGTGCACAAAAACATCCTTATGCCTCATTATAAAATAGTAGTCGCTTTTGGTTGATGCATTCTGCTTATTGATAAAGCACATGCTCATAAGCTTATTGCAGACACGCTTGAATTCGTCTCTGTCGCGCTCATACATGCTTTCAAATAAATCCATGTCAGCGGACCTTTCTTCTGATTATAAAATCTCTGAAGCCGTAGCCTGAAACCTCAGCTCTCTGAAGCGGCTCCGTCTCGTAGCTCATGTTTCGTCTGATGCCGTATAATCTGACATATACAAGCTTTATAAAGCTCTCAATATCCTTAAGCTCAAGCTCTGAGGCCTTAAGCTCCGTTCTGTCTCCAAGCAGCCCAAGCACATAGGCGTCTATCTTATCCGGAGTTATCCTGTTTCTTAGCTTCTCCACCATAGCAAGATGCTTACGGCTTCTTTCTGCCTCATCTATCTCCGGAGCAGCGAGCGGCTCAGGCTCAAAGCTCCTGCGTCCTGCTGCCGGCGAATACAGCGAATCCGTATCAAGATAGTAAACTGTAAAGAGCCGTATGAGTCCGTCCAGCTGTTCAAGCTCATATACCGTATTATGGTCGATTTGAAGCTCCTGCATCTGTGTGCTGATATACTCTATAATCTCCTTAAGCTGGCCCCGGATATCGTCACTGCTCGAGAGCAGGAATCTGGCTCTGCTGATTGCCGCTCTCTGGTACTTCATATTCTTCCTGTTGATATCCTCGATAATCTGATCCATCCTGCGGAACGCATCAATAACGCTGTGCAGCATGGACAGTGCCGTCTCCCGTGCCTCCTCCTTGCTTATCTCTCTGATTTCTGCTATCTGTTCAGCCGCCTTGTCCAGGTATTTTTCATTTCTGGAAAATGCCTCCAGCCCCTGTACTATCTCAGGTCTGAACTTTGCCACATTATCCGAGGTCATAAGGCGATGATAGGCCTTATCTATAATATTGGTATAATAATCATTAAGAAGTGCATCAAGTATCTCGGCAACTGTACTGTATCTTGTAAGCGTGTCTATATACTTCTTGATATTTGCATTAAGACTCTTAAGGCCTGCAATCAGCGATTCAGTATTGTCAACAATCTGCATAAGACCGATGCCTGCCTGCTCTGATCCTGCCTTAACCAGATTATATATGGTATAGATATAACCCTGATACTCCGGGTGATCAGCTGTATCCAGTGCATTAAGTGCACGTATTACTGAAATGGCATAATCCCTGAAGTTCGTGCGCTGCACATAGCTCATGTCGGTTTCGGTATATATCCAGCCCCAGCGCTCAAGCTGGCGAAGCATCAGGTTTGCCTTCTCTCTCGGAAGCATTGCTGATCCTGACGCAGAACCTGTGCTCTTGCCATTGGCTGTACCATTGCCTGCGCCGGTGGCTGATGCTGAATCCGATGCTGAATTTGCACCTTTGCCTGATCCAGCGGATGACGTTGAAGCTGCATTTGAGGTTGAAGGCATCTTTAAGACCGAACCTTTGCCAAAGTCTGCACCGGGACCGTCCTTCCTGCTATCTCCTTGCTCCCATGACTCATCATCGCTGATATCCGCCGACATATTTGACTCGAAATAATACTGAAGCTCGTCTGCAAGATACTCTCTTTCTATGCCAAAGCTCAGCTCGGCGCTCGTCACACGGAATAATATACATATACATTCCCAGTAAGCTTTTTTGCTCCTCGCCGTGAGCGGACTGAAGAAATTATCAGGGACTATATCAAACAGCATCAGATCTATCCTTTCAGGCAAATGCCAAGACTTCTAAATTCGAAGCAAGCCGGTATCCGTCAGGGGCAAAGCCATTAGACCCTGACATCCTCATATATAACCCTGTCCATGGTTATGTCATGCTCATCACAGGGCAGATCCTCTAAGAGCTGCTTTCCGTATACGAGCATGAGCTTCTTCATCCTGCGGTTTTCGAGAAATCTGTCATAGTAGCCTGCTCCATGTCCCATGCGCTTTCCGTCTCTTGTAGCTCCCACGCACGGCACAAAGGCAACCGTATCCTCAGCATCAAATTCTCTGACATCCGTTGGCTTAAGTGCATCATCAGGCTCCAATATGCCATAGTGCCCCGGCTTCAGGCAGTCAAAGGAGTCGATCCTGATTGCCTCCATGATGCCGTCATGTAAGCATCTTGGTACATATACGGTCTTGCCGTCCGCAAAGGCCTGCTCGATCAGCTTTGTTGTAATCGGCTCTCCGTCCATGGAGATAAATATGAAAATGCTTCCGGCTGCCTTGTATTCATCACTTTCAAGACACTGCTTCACTATGCTCTCGGAAGCCTTCTGCTTATACTCTGCGGTAAGTGCCTTTGTTATCGCCTTGAGCTCTTTTCTTACTGCTGTCTTATCTGTAAGTATATCTGCCATATCAAACCTCTCCTGACAAAGTTATGTTTATCTGTATCTGCTGCCCCTTACCCTGATTGCATGCTGCGGGCAAAGCTCCTGGCAGCAATAGCATCTGATGCACTTTCTGTAATTATAAACCGGCGGCTTATTCCTCCCGTTTTTAAACTCAAGTGCCTTGCCTGGCACCGGACAGTGCTCTGCACATATTCCGCAGCTTACACACAGCCCGGCATCTATATACGGACGCCTTGCTATTGAAGTCATTATATCAGAAAAGCGGCTTAAAAGGCTCTTTTTATTGCCCGTCCTGTCCGCATCAAAATCCGCTTTGCCGTATTTTGCAAAGGCTTCCTCAGCACTTATCACAGCTCCGGCTGAGGATACATCTATGATATCTATACGGCTGAGATCACAGGTGCCTATGCCAAGCTCTGCTCCCTGCACATTGGTCGGGATAAGCTCCGGGTCAACATTTACCAGCCTGCTGAATACGGTATCCAAGGCAACCGGATCCTTCGAAAACAGCAGCACATTCATCTGTACCGGCGTGCCTGAGGCCGGGCCGTTGCCCTCCATCGCTGTTATGCCGTCCATGATATGCAAACGCTGCGGTGTTGAACGATGTATATCGGCAAGCATGCGTGCAAACATGCTTGCATTTGGAAATTTTACATGTCCTGCTGCCTTGCGGTAGCCGCAGACAAGTCCGTACATATTTTTAACCGCACCCGTAAGCTTCTCGAGCGCATGCGTCTTCATCTTGCTGAGTCCTATGATCGCATCTGCCTCGGTGACAGCCTTTGCATAATAGAACTGCTTTGCGGTGATGCCTTCCGGATACTCCACTAAAACCTCTGTGCTCATATCCGCCTCAGCGCAGCCATATTCCTTTATAGCCTCTGAAAGTCCGGCTGCCTTAAGAGCATTTTCAAGGCTGCCGTGTCCCGGCGAATCGCCGCAGGCCACATGAATGAAGCCCTGCTCGTTCAGTATCCTGAGCATGCCCTTTATAACTGCAGGATGAGTGGTTACAGCCTTATCAGGCTTTGCGGCAACAAGAAAATTAGGCTTAACCAGGATATGCTCATCCCTGTTCACAAAGCTCTCAAGGCCGCCTAAAGCAGCTATGCCCTCTGACATTGCTTTGTATACCTTATCCTCATCGTAGCTGTCGCAGTATACGATTGCTACCTGTGATCTGTCCGGTATTCTGCGGTCTGCCCCTGCAGCTTTAATATCTGCAGAGCCTGCGTTCCCTATATGTTCCGGACTAACATTCTCTTCGGCTTTCCATGTGGTTTTCTCTGTATTTTTTTCTGTTCTGTCCTGCATAATTAATCTACTCCGACATTCCCAAGCTTGTATAAGCTTTAATAATTATGCTGCTGTTCAACATACAAGCCATTTGATAAAAGCCTTCAGGCGGACAATGCTCGAAGTGCCTCCGGCCTGTCATATCGAGGATTTGCAGAGCAAATTCAAGACGTGTGCTAAACAGTTACTATTATGTGTAATACCTTGTTGAAACAGAATATCCTATTACAGTTCTGCTTCAGTATCTACTGTGCTCTCACGGAATCCACCAACCGGCTCACACATATTTCCTGATATCTGCGAACAACCGGCCTTTTTTTGAGGTTCCGCTTATTCCGTCATATATGAACTTGCCTGCTCCCCTCACTGACACTCTGTCTCCGGCCTTAAGATTTTTCCCGGCAGAGCTTACGATCCTGCCGTTAATATATACTCGCTCGGCATTGATAGTGTCTGCAGCCTTCTGTCTTGCAGCTCTGAATACTGCCGATATCACCGCATCGACACGCTCCGAGGCAACATTTACAGAAAGCTCCTCATACTCCTGAACTCCCGTATATCCCTGCTCCTTAAGCTCACTTAAGCTCATGCGGCGGCAGGTCATAACTGTATGCTTAACCTTAGTCAGATTGTCTGCTATATAATCAGCCATATCTGTTCTTACATATATAAGTGCTCCCGTATGATCGCCCTTAAGCATCCTGATATCTCCTGTGCACTCGCGCTCTATGCCGAGATTCATAAGTGCCCCGAGATAATCTCTGTGCGTCAGCTCATCTGCAAAGCGTCTGTTTACAGGCTCTGCAGCGATACCTGCTATCGACTCCTCAACTGCTGCGGCTCTGTCAATATGCTCCGGCGCGAAAAATACAACAGCTCTGTCATTGTCCTCTCCGCCTCCGCTTAGGAAATGCTGATCACTCATAAACCCGCCGGCCATGCTCAGGCTGTGATATATCTCCTGCTCCTCAAGGCTTAAAAATCCGCAGGTCTTAAGGATATTTCTGCCGTACGAGGCTTTGTCCGCATCCGTCAGCTTCTTTCTGATAAGCTCCTTATTGTCCATTTACCGCACGCTCATCCCTCTCATAGTCTATGAACATAAAGATGAATACAATGATCAGCAGCACGGAGCTGAACAGTATGGCCTTTGATGCGAATACGCGTATCAGCAGATTGCCTGCTATAGCTCCAATTGTAAAGAACACCACTATTCCGTAATACAGCACTGCCTTATGCAGATATTCACGGTCTCCGGTCTGCAGAAAGCTGCACAGATTCTGTGTTCCGCTTCGTGTATTGCCTATGCACATAGTGGTTGCAATGGCATTGCCCCTAATCTTGCGGAAGGATTCAACCTGTATGCCGCAGGCAAATGATATAAGTGAGTTGGCTGCGGTATTGTATTCTGTAGGGATAAATGCTACTGCCGCAAGTATGACGGCCTCAAATATCACAGCCACCTGCCGCCAGTGCAGGCCTCCGCTGTTTTTTCCACGCACCAGCTCTGCCAGTGCAATGCCTATGATAAAGGAAACTATCGGCCAGAAATATCTTAATGCCGCCTGAAAATTGCCCTCTGAAAGATTAACTCCGAAGAGCAGGATATTGCCTGTCTGTGCATTTGCAAATACATGATCCCTGTAAATGTATGAATATGCATCCATTAAACCGCCCGATGCTGCAAGCATCAGGCCGAGACGTATAGTCTCTGACATCTGTTTTGCTGCCTTCATATTATAATTGTCATCTCCTTAGCTTATTATGCTGCGAAGCAGTAAATTACAAAAAAACAAATCCGTATAATTTTCCGGAGGCTGTTAAGGATTGCTGATTTAATCAGTCTTTCTCTGATGCTCTATGCCGTCAGACTGCCTGCATGCCTGTAATACTGCAGCTGCACAGCCGTATATGCCGGCAGCATTTCCAAGCTCTGCCTGAATTATGCTGACGCCTGCCGATGCAGGATATGCATAGCAGGCATAGCCCTCTCTTATTGCCTTAAGCACTGTTTCACCCGATCGGCTCATGCCTCCGCCTATAATATAGCACTCCGGGTCAATACTGCAGGAAATGCTGCTCATTGCAAGTCCTATGCATCTGCCAAAGATCTTAAGTATATAGCTGCTAAGCGCATCCCCGGCCTCTGCAAGAGTGCATATGTCCTTTGCGGTAAATGTCTCCAGCTCTGACAGTTGGCTTTGCTCCTTTGGTATGTCGAGGTCAAACAGCCGTTCTATATGAAGCTCTGGTCTGTCTGCAGTTTTTGCTCCGTTTGTCTTAACTCGCTGAAGCCTCAGTATATTATCTGCAAGTCTTACGACTCCTTTTGCTGATGCATACTGCTCCAGGCAGCCCCTTCTGCCGCAGCTGCAGGGAGTGCTTTCCCACGGATTTATGATGATATGTCCTATCTCTCCGGCGGCTCCGAAGGCCCCATTTACCACCCTTTTATCGAAGGCATAGCCGCCTCCTACTCCGGTGCCAAGCGTTATCATATAGACTGAGCCGTAATTTCCTGCGATTCCGTAATTCAGCTCGCCGAATGCGGCCATTGTCGCATCATTTCCAAAGCACAGGATATCAGTCTCAGGCAGCAGCGGCTTCACTGCTTCAGGAAGCCTGACTGTTCCCCAGCCTATATTGGTGCAGCTCCTCGCAGTTCCCTGCTCATCCACCGCCGCCGGAACGGCTATTCCTACGGCCTTAAGCCTGCAGTCTGCCGCAGCCTCCTTAAGACTGCTGCATAGATCCTTTAATATCCTGCTGCCGTGGTCTGAGAGATCTGTTGGTATCTCCCAGGACTTAAGCAGCCTGCCGTCAGTTCTGAACAGCCCTGATTTAATTGTCGTACCGCCTATGTCTGCGGCACCTATAAGCTCCTGCTCATGCATATATGTTTCTCTTGTTTCTCTGGTCAGCCGCATTGCTTTGCGATGTGCTTTTGTGACTGTTCAGAGGCGCTCCGTGCCTTGACCGTCACCTGAATTTTTCCGAACACAGTCTCTCTGCAGCTGCCGTTTGTTTTCCGAACTGTCAGTTAATTGTCACTGTCATAATCCGCAGGCGCCTGCCACTTCCAGTTAGTACCGACAGTGCCGGGCACATTCATCCTGGCTTCATTTCCAAGACCAAGCACATCCTGCAGCGGCATTATCTTTATAAATGCATCTGAACTAAGGAAATTATCCAGCAGCCTGTCTCTCAGCTGCCGGGCTTTTTCCTCAAACGCCATATCATAATCAGAAGCAGCTCCGTCCTCGCCTGTACCTCTGCCGCAGTCTGATCTGCTGCATTCTGAACCTGTGTTTCCATGACGATCTTCCAGGAAGGCTCTCGAATCGGCAGCATTTCCCTCTGACTTTTCAGTCTTAAGCTCAGCTTCGATCCCTGCTCTGTAGTGATTCGTGCACCAGCCAAGCAGCGTCTCATTATCATGCGTTCCGGTATAGGATATCCTGTCGCAGGCAGGCTTATATGAATGCAGCGGATCCGAATCACTGAACTGCATTACATCCATGCCCGGAAAGCCTGTCGTTGCCGTAAGGCTCCTGACACCAGGCGTCAGATATCCGAGATCCTCCGCTATAAACGGCAGAGCACCGAAGCTCTCATATGCTTTCTCAAAAAGCTCACGTCCCGGACCCGGCATCCAGTGTCCCTTAATTGCCTTTTCTCCTCTCGGCACTGCATAATAGCCTTCAAAGCCTCTGAAATGATCAAGTCTTACTATATCATAGAGCTTAAAGGCCCGCTTAAATCTCTGCAGCCACCATTTATAGCCGTCCTTCTTAATCACATCCCATCGGTATAAGGGATTGCCCCAGCACTGTCCCTCGGCAGAAAAGTAGTCCGGCGGCACTCCTGCCTCCTCATTTCCCGAAAAATACTCGGGATATCCCCAGGCATCCGCAGAATCAGCCGAAACATATATCGGCATATCTCCGATAATTTTTATGCCCTTGTCAGCGGCATATTGTCTGACACCGGTCCATTCCCGGTCAAAGATATACTGCTCAAAACAGTGATAGTCCGCCTCCGACCTGATATCAGGCTCCTCGAAGGCCTCCGCCCCCTGCACAAGGCTCCGGTATTTATCCTCCCACCTGTCGAAGGGAGCCCCGTTCATTTTTCCTTTTACCGCCTCATATACGGCATAGAGCTTAAGCCAGAAGGCATTATCCTCTTTATATTCTGCAAATTCAGCACTGCCCTTTTCCTTTGTATAGAGCTTCCTGAGCTCATCCTCAGTATAAGGAAGGAGCTTCACATTTCCCGCAAATGCCGACGAGCCTGCATAAGGACTGCCCTCTGCATCAGCAGGATTGAGCGGAAGTATCTGCCAGTACTTATCTCCTCTTGCCTTGAGCCAGTCGATAAACCTGCAGCACTCATCCCCGATCACTCCCTGTCCGCCTTTTTTATTCGGCAGGCTCGTTATATGACACAGCACTCCGTTTCCGGATGCCGGCTTTTTCCCTAATCTCTGATTAGGTGAAAAATATATTACAGCGGAGCCGTAACGATATAAATGCACAGTAAGCTCAGTGCAGTCACACGTATCGCTGATACCTTCCTCTATGCTGTCTTCCTCTATATTGTATTCCTCTATGCTGTCTGCCTCTGACAATGAGCAGCCTGCTGACTGTACATTTTTCTCATTCGTCCAATCTTCTGCAGCAGGTACTTTATCTGCCTCCGCCATCCCCGTCATCCACTCTTTGCCTGCCAGGCCTCCGCATCTAAGCAGCTTTCCGCTTATGAGGTCCGAAGCATACTCTCCGAGACAGGGGATGCTCACATCCTTTTCAGCTTCCGCGCTGCGGTTGATAAGCACAGTTACTGCCTCGTCTCCAAGTCTCCTCGTAAAGCCGAACACATCCTTATCCAATGAAAAGGGTTCAAAATCTCCGTCAGTAAATATCCTGTGTGAATTACGCAGTCCTGCAGCATTGCGAAAAATGCTCATGCAGTCCCGGTCTCCTCCGCCCCATGGATACGGTGCACGGTTATACGGATCTGCATAGCCCTCAAGTCCTATCTCATCGCCGTAATACAGGCATGGCACTCCAGGCATGGTCATCTGCATAAGCGCAGCAAGCCAGAGACGTGCCTTAGCCTGTCCCTTCTGTGCATCGCTGAGCCTGAAGCCTGCCCGCTCCTCTTCGGTTAAGCTGTCCTTATCCGGAGCTCCTCCGAGTATGGTCAGTATCCGTTCTCTGTCATGACTGCCAAGCAGATTAAGGCTGCCGTAAAAGGCCTCACGCGGATAATTTTCATAGAGACTGTACATTGTCTCAGCAAGCTCCGCTGCGGATTCCTTTCCCGTAAGAAAGCTGCAGATTCCGTCACGAAGCGGATAATTCATAACGCAGTCAAGCTCCTCGCCCTGAAGATATCTGCGCTTTACTCCGTAGGCCTCCTTGTTGGACGCGTCCTCCCAGACCTCACCCATGAGCAGTCCGTCTTCAGGAAGCTCCTCTCTTACCGCCGAAGCTATGCCTTCGATAAATTCATCCGGAAGCTCATCCGCTACATCGAGCCTCCAGCCTCTTGCTCCGTTCCTGAGCCATTTCCTTACAACACTGTCCCCTGACTTATATATAAACTGCTGCAGGGCTTCATTTTCCTCATTAAGATTCGGCAGATCGCCTACACCCCACCAGCTGTCATAGCCGTCGGGCGCTTCCTGATTAAAGCAGTACCAGTCTCTGTATTCGGATTCCTGACTCTGATATGCTCCTGTGCCCGTGTAATTGCCGTATTTATTAAAGTAAATGCTGTCGCAGCCGGTATGATTGAATACACCGTCAAGTATCACGGATATGCCAAGCTCACTTGCTGCGGCACACAGCTCCTTAAAGTCCTCCTCGGTTCCGAGGAGAGGATCCACACTCATATAATCACCAGTGTCATAGCGGTGATTGCTCGCCGCCTCAAAGATGGGATTAAGATATATTATGCTGACTCCGAGGCTCTTAAGATAGTTAAGCCTTGACTCTATGCCCTTAAGGCTTCCGCCGTAGAAATCCCAGGCTGCTATGCTGCCATCAGGATTTTTCTCATAGCCTGCAGGCTTATCCCACGGAACTATGCGGCGCCTTGGTCCATGCTCATGGCCCTTAAGCCTGTCCTCAAGCTCTGCCTCGCTTACTCCCTCTTCTCTTGCAAAGCGATCCGGAAATATCTGATAGACTATTCCTTTTCTGTACCATTCCGGAAGCCTGCGCTCCTTATAAAAGGTCAGCTGATATGACGGACAGTCCCGGTCACCCGGATACAGTTTTCCGGTTCCTCCCTGTCTGCCCTCCTCTGCACCGTAATATACAGTTTTTCCGTTTGAATCCTCTATCTCAAAGCGATACCAGCAGAGTGCGGGCTCCTTTGATGTAAATGCTGCCTCCGCCGTATATCCGCCTTCCCTATCATGAAGCTCCATCGGGATGCGTGACTCTCCAATTCCCTCAGTCCATATTCTTAAAAATGCCTTCTCCGGAGCTCCGTCCCAGATATCCACCCTTAAGCGTACCTCTGTGCCTGTTTTTACCGCCCCAAACGGTGTACGAAACTGTTCATTTCTGCTGTTATGATATGCATTCATCTTCTGTGCGTACCTGTCTTATTGTATTTGCAGCTGCCCGGATGCCATATATTAAGGAAATGCTGATTAAATATGCATTTCCTTAAATTTTTCCTCCCTGCTCTGTGCAGCCGCGAATCATTGATTATTATACCATGATACCAGGTGCAAAAGCTTCAATATCATAAAAACGCATACCTTTCGGTATGCGTAAAAATTCAGATAGCCTTATGTGCTACATGCCAGATGTCATCTGCATAGTTTGCTATTGCTCTGTCAGCTGCAAAAAGTCCTGATCTTGCCACATTTATTATTGCAGTCTCATTCCATTTTGCTCTGTCGAGATAGGCGTTCTGCATTGCCGCCTGTGCATTTACATAGCTGTCAAAATCTGCCAGCAGCATGAAGTCATCCGCTGCGCTGCCGTTTCCGCCTATTACAAGGCGATTAAAGATGTCGTCGTAGCGTTCGCCGTCTCCAAAGCCGTTTCGGATGTTGTCAAGCACGGCTCTTATGCGCTCATCTGAATTATATATGCCCATGGGATCATAGCCGTTCTGCTTAGCCGCAGCAACCTCATCGGCATGAAGGCCGAACAGGAACATATTGTCATCGCCAAGCAGCTCATGCATCTCAACATTTGCACCATCGAGAGTTCCGATTGTAAGTGCTCCGTTCATCATGAACTTCATGTTGCCGGTTCCGCTTGCCTCCTTGCCGGCAGTAGATATCTGCTCGGACACCTCCGCAGCCGGCATCAGATGCTCAGCAAGCGATACCCTGTAGTTTTCCATGAATACGACCTTAAGTCTGTCCCTGCATATCGGATCATTATCAATGGCCTTGGCAAGCGAATTGATGAGCTTTATGATTCTCTTTGCAACAGCATAGCCTGGAGCAGCCTTTGCTCCGAAGAGGAAGGTCTGCGGCACCTTGATGAAATCTCTGTCGTCATGCAGTCTCTGATATATGTAAATGATATGCATGGCGTTGAGCAGCTGACGCTTATACTCGTGCAGTCTCTTTGCCTGAACATCAAAAATCGACTTCGGATCTATTACGGCAGACTGCTCCCTGAAGAGATACTCAGCAAAATTCTTCTTATTTTCCTGCTTTATGGTCTCAAATCTGAGCTGTGCTTCCTTGTCTGCTGCAAACTTCTCCAGGCCTGACAGCTCCGACGCATGAGTCAGATATCTGTCTGAACCTGTATAATCCTGTATCAGCTTATCAAGCCCCGGATTGATCTCTGCAAGCCAGCGTCTGTGATCTATACCGTTTGTCACATTATGGAACTTATCCGGCGTCATATTATAGAAATACTTAAATACATCATTCTTAAGTATATCCGAATGCAGACCGCTGACACCGTTAACGGCAAAGCCTCCGGCTACGCAGAGGTTGGCCATGCGTATCTCTCCGCCCCAGATAATTGCAGTGTCGCGCACCTTTTCCATATCGCCGTTATAGAACTTCTCGCACTTATCCTGCCAGCGGCGCGATATTTCCTTTATTATCTGCCAGATTCGCGGAAGTATGCGCTCTATCAGCTCCTGAGACCACCTCTCCAGTGCCTCCCACATAACCGTATGATTGGTATAGGCTACAGACCTGCTCACAATCGTCCAGGCCTTTTCCCAGCTCATTCCGTGATCGTCCATGAAAATGCGCATGAGCTCGGGAATACACAGCGTCGGGTGAGTATCATTTATCTGAATAACATTTTTCTCATGGAAATTATTCAGTGTACCGTAGGTTCCTATATGCTTGCGGACTATGCTCTGCATGGTTGCAGATACAAAGAAATACTGCTGCTTAAGTCTTAAGGATTTGCCCTCGCTGTGCTTATCCTCAGGATACAGCACCTTGGCGATGCTCTCCGCCATTGCTCTGTCCTCAACCGCCTTTACATACTCGCCCCTTGAGTAGTAGGA
>CAVALT010000007.1:13131-18711 GCA_963589455.1 Clostridiales bacterium | reverse complement strand
TGACATAAATTATCAAAGACCTGATCAGTCAGCATTTATAAGGAAAACGCTTATTCAATGATACCCAAGGGCATATTACTTTTGCTCCCAACATCCTTAAATAAGAAATTCCTTAAAATAGAATTCATGAGCTGCCGTGCAGCGGCAGGACTCTCAGGCAGAAATACAGTTCGGAGGAATAAATCCATGAAGAGAAATATAATATCCGCAGCACTCATTATCGGAATAATGGCGCTTGCTTCAGGCTGTGTTCCGACACAGGATGCAACAACGGTAGAGGTCAACCCGGATTTCAGCAAGAGCGATAATATAGAGCTCGATTTTACTCAGCTTCACAATGATGCTATCGACGGCATCGCCTCAATCGAGGGCGGAGAGCCTTATGTATTCATAACGGATCTGGATATCAGCGGAGATAATGATACAAAGACAATAACCATCAGAGCAAAGGCACAGGACGGAGCAAGCGAGGAGGATTGCAGGAATTTCGCAGCTGCTCTGCTCTGCCAGATAAATGATGCTGCCGTATCTCAGGACTCCAATTATGAGTCAAGCAGCACGGACAGCTTCGGCACACTCTATGATACCTATGCCATTGATTTTGCTGTATCAGATGATACAAGTGGGGGCTTCATTTACACACTCAATGTTCCGGCAGGCGAAGATATAGGCATTAATCCGGATTATGAGCAGTATGTAGACCAGTGGAAGCAGGAGCTTGAGATATATAAGTCGAACCTTGTATATGATGTAAACGGCAACGTAGTAAAGGACGGCAACGAATAACTGACAGCGGGCCGCAAATGCGGACTGCAGCTTAAGGTTCGTCCTGCTCCGGCATCCTTATATCCAAAGCATGTGATCGGTACATAATATGAAGGCTAAGCTCAACAAAACAGTAACAATCTACACGCTTCTGATGCTCATAGTATTTCCGTTGTTCATGGTTCATACCTACTATGATATTCAGACTGTAAAGATGTATTTCTATCAGATATCAACGCTGGTCTGCGGTGCCGTGACGGCATTGACTGCACTTATTTATATTGCACGCGACAAGTCACTGCGCAGATCCATAGCGGAGGGACTTCGGCCGGCGAAGCTTAAAGCAAGGCTTAAGGCGGCTGATATATTTGTGCTTATCTTTCTGTTTGCCGTGCTGGTATCTACATTTAGCTCAGAATGGATATATGAGGCATTCTGGGGTAATGTGGCAAGATATATGGGCGGATATATGATGCTGCTCTTCGTGCTGAGCTATTTTCTGATCACAAGATTTTATGTGCCGGACAGAAAACACATGGATCTGGCTCTGTTTGCAGGCATGATACTCTGTGCCTGGGGAGTACTGGATTACTTCAGCCTGAGTCCGGTAGGCTTTGGCTATGAGACGCTGTTTTCATCCACGATAGGCAATATAGATGTGCTGACCTCCATAGAGGTAATGTATGTCGGAGCTGCCTCAGTCATGTATATTTCAGAAAGACCGGCCGATAAGCAGTCACGCAGGAGGAGCATTTACTATCTTCTTGCATCCTTTGTATGCTTTATGGGACTTGAGTGCGGAAGGACGGCTAATCTGCTGCTGTCACTCTCCTTTCTTATCTGCTTCATGCCGTTTTATGCCTTTGGCTCGGCACGAGGCATACTGCGCTATATTGAGCTGCTTATCACCTTCTGCGCAGCAATGCTTGTAACAGCCGGACTTACCGCGGTATTTCCCGACTATGCCTGCTCCCCTGAATATATGGGAGAGCTTGATAAGCTCGGCAATATGCACCCGGAGCTTACGGCTGCTGCACTTATCGGGCTTGCAGCTCTGAGAGCTGTGATAGGCCTGCTGCTTAAGCCGATTATCACCGCTGAAAATGCAGAGAAGGAAAGAAAGCTTGCGTTAAGACTCAGGATAATCTGGGGTGCGCTTGGATTTGCAGCCCTTATATGTGTAATCTATGTCTTCTGGGACGCTAACCATGGCGGCCATCCTGAGCTCTATGCACCGGCAGCCAATCTTCTGATATTTAACGGAGCCTGGGGTACAAACAGGGGGTATGTCTGGTCTCTTGCAATGAAATATTATGAGAGCTTCTCCTGGTTTGAAAAGCTTTTTGGCTCAGGACCTGAAACATTTGCAATCTATGTAATGAAATATGATCTGAACTCCACGCTGAGCTTTCTGGATGCATCCTATGATTCCATACATAATGAATGGCTGCAGCATCTGTTTGAGCTTGGCATAGCAGGCTGCGTCGGCTTCTACGGCATGCTTGCCTCAGCAATGGTGACAGGACTCAGATCAGGAAAATGCAGAGCCGCGCTGTGCTTTGCAGTCATGGCGTATCTGGTTCAGTCCTTTGTAAATATCAGCGTTCCGCTGGTTTTGCCCTTTGTAATAGTATGTGCAGCCGTTGCTGCGGGAAACAACAGCCTTGAACACAGCAGAAAGTAAAAAAAAATCATTCTTTTCCCTGACATCAGCAGGAGCACTTGTACTGCTGCTCCTGCTCATACTCTGGCACGGACTTGATATACTGGCCTCCGTCAGAGAATGCAGGGACAGCTTTCTGATCCCCAATTACTGTATGCTTGCTGCGGGACTTACGGCTGTATGCATTTTAAGCATATATCTGATTAGTACAGGCAGGCTGAGCCTTCATCTGAGCATAGGGATAATTGTGCTGCTCCTCGGGCTTGCCAATATATGCGTCTTTAAGGGACTGTCGGCGCCTGATGAGGTAAGTCATTATATAAGTGCATATAAGCTTTCCAACCGCATGCTCGGAAAGGCTGTCTGTGATGAACACGGAAGAGTTTATGTGAGAGCCGGAGATCTGTATCTTGAGGATACTGGGGGCAATCTTGAGGAGGTCATGCTTGCGGCTGAAAATGGAGAAGCCTCGGAGCTTAAGCTTAACATCTTCGGTCAGACACTGGATGAATCGGTCTACAGAGTCTATGCTGAGGGAAGCACCGGCGATAAGAGAAGCATGGATGAAACAGGAATCTCCTGTCAGTATACGGTCAATACAACACCGCTTGCATATCTGCCTCAGGCTATCGGAATCAGTCTTGCAAGGCTTATGGGACTGTCTAGCCTGTGGCTGATCACTCTCGGAAAGCTCTTTAACCTGCTGTTTTATACAGGGATGGTTACGCTTGCCATAAGCATTATCCCGAAGGCAAAAAAGCTTATGGCCGGTACGGCTCTGCTTCCTATGTGTCTGCATCTTGCAGGCTCAATGTCCTATGACGTATTTGTTCTGTCCTGCGCCTTTGTATACACAGCTCTTATTGTGTCAATGAAGGAGCACGGCATTTCCCGTGCGAGGCTTATAGCCGCGGCAGTTATCATAGGCATCCTTGCGCCGTGCAAGCTCATATATTCACTGCTGCTTATTGCGGCTGTTTCACTTGTGCCGGCGAAGGAAGCAGGACAGCATGAACGCAGAGCCTTTGCTGCACTCGTGATATTCAGCGTTATTCTCGCAGCAGCCTCGATGTATGCGGTTAATGCCGGGACTATCGGGAGCTACGCTTCTGCGGATGAAAGGGTAATAAGCTGGGCAGAGGAGGCTCAGGGCTATACAGTCTCTTATCTGCTGCACAGACCGTTTGAGCTTATGGGCATATGCTACAGAAGCGTCATGATGAAGACCGGCTTCTGGTTTTCGACCATGTTCGGAATATACCTCGGAAACATGGATCCGGTGCTTAATGTTCCGTATCCCGTCATCGGCTTATATGCTGCCGGCCTGCTGATTATAGCAGCTGGCTCAGAGCTCAGACTGCCGGCATTTTCAAAGGGCGTGTATGCATTTACATTTGCAGCTGTGGCTGCTGCATTGATGGGATCAATGCTTATAGCATATACACCGATGTCCTCTGTATATATTGAGGGCGTGCAGGGGAGATATCTGCTTCCGGTGCTCCCGCTGCTGCTTATGTGCATACCGGGAGCCTGGATAAGTCTGCGCGAGGGGACAGACAGGCAGATATTAATATTGTTTATAATTGCTGAGTGCTTTGTGCTGATAAGAGTATTTGCAACGGTTGCACTCAGGATAGGATAGAAAAATCGGAGGTTATTATGGGCCAGGTAAAGGTTACAAAATGTGAGAAAAACGGAAAGGTGATAGAGGGACTCTATATTATCGAGCCTACAGTACATAAGGACAGCAGAGGATACTTCGTTGAGACCTACAATCAGAAGGATCTTGCTGAGCAGGGACTTAACATGGTATTTGTTCAGGACAATCAGTCCTGCTCAGTTAAGGGCGTGCTGAGAGGCCTGCATTATCAGAAGCAGTATCCGCAGGGCAAGCTTGTCCGTGCGATTCGCGGAAGCGTGTTTGATGTTGCAGTTGACCTGCGTACAGGCTCAGATACCTATGGTTACTGGTATGGCGTTGAGCTTACAGAAGACAACAAGAAGCAGTTTTATATTTCAGAGGGCTTTGCACATGGCTTCCTGGTTCTGAGCGATGTTGCAGAGTTTGCCTACAAGGTTACTGATTTCTATCATCCGGGTGATGAGGGCGGACTTATCTATAATGATCCGGAGATCGGTGTTGAATGGCCGATAGAGGAGGGTACACAGCTCATACTCTCTGACAAGGATACCAAATGGGGCGGACTCAGCGAGACCTTTAAGTTCAGATAACAGCAGGTTAAGATGCATTCTATAATTAAACTGATAAAAGATATAACTGAAAAACATAAGATGATTGCGAGCCTTGCCGCGGCCGATTTCAGAAAGCGCTTTGCCGGATCGTATTTCGGAGTGCTGTGGATGTTTGTGCAGCCGGTCGTGACCGTGCTGGTATTCTTCTTCATTTTCCAGCTCGGCATGAAATCAGTGCCGCCGGTTCCGGGAGTGCCGTATGTTATCTGGCTTATACCCGGACTCATACCATGGTTCTTTATCAACGAATCAATTTCAGGCATAACAAACTGTCTGAATGAGTACAGCTATCTTGTCAAGAAGCTGGTATTTCCGGTTGAGCTGCTGCCGGTAATCAAGGTGGTTTCATGCTTTCTGGTGCATGCGTGCTTTCTCGTAATAATGTTTGCGGTTTTCCTGATAGGAGGCCGCATGCCCATGATCAGCTGGATACAGGTGCTTTATTACAGCTTTGCCGCACTCATGCTTTCACTAGGCATCGGCTTCTTCACCTCCTCAGTATATGCATTCTTTAAGGATATGCAGCAGATAGTCAGCATAGTCCTGCAGTTTGGCATGTGGCTTGCTCCGATAATGTACTGGGACGGGATGTTTACGGCTGACCATCCCTGGATGGCACCGATATTCAAGCTTAATCCTGTATACTACATAGTAGCAGGATACAGAGACTCCATGCTTACCGGGAATTATTTCTGGGAGAGACCTCTCAATACGATTTATTTCTGGGCAGTTGTCATGCTGATCTTCTATGTCGGACTTAAGGTATTCAGAAAGCTGCGTCCGCATTTTTCAGATGTGCTGTAAGGAGGACTGGCAATGATCAGATTAATATTAGCTGTGGCGGCCTTTCTGATATTTGCAGTCGGATTTCTTCCGGTATTGGGCATACTGTATATAAT
>CAVALT010000007.1:0-13101 GCA_963589455.1 Clostridiales bacterium | reverse complement strand
GCTGTAGGGAGGACTGGCAATGATCAGATTAATATTAGCTGTGGCAGCCTTTCTGATATTTGCAGTCGGATTTCTTCCGGTATTGGGCATATTGTATATAATAAGGCATTTTAACAGACAGGCAGCGCTTAATGCGTCCTCGGTTATAATCAGATGCTTTCTGAGTGTGATCCTGTTCTGCGCAGGAACAAGGATAACGGCAGAGGGCACGGAGAACATACCTGAGGAGGCGGCACTGTACGTCGGCAACCACCGGTCTGACTTTGATATACTTGTGAGCTATACCTGCATCAGACATAATGTGGGCTATGTTGCAAAGAAAAGCATGCAGAGCATTCCGATAATCGCGTGGTGGATGGATATGATAGGCTGCCTTTTTCTGGACAGGGAAAATGCGCGCGAGGGTCTTAAGACCATACTTGCGGCAATAGAGCAGATAAAGGGCGGAACCTCGGTATTTATATTCCCGGAGGGAACCCGCAATAAAGGCGAGGATGCCGATGTTCCGGCTGAATTTAAGGAGGGCTCGCTCAAGATTGCCCAGAAGGCAAAGTGCAGGATTGTTCCGGTGGTACTGAAGGACACTGAGTATATCTTTGAGAAGCAGAAGCCCTTTATTAAGGCAGGAAATGTCAAAATCAGATTTCTTAAGCCGTTTTACATTGAGGATATTCCGGAGGAGTACAGAAAGACTCCCTCAGCCTATGTTAGAACGCTGATTGCCGGAGAGCTAAAGTCCATGAAGTCAGAGGATAAGGCAGTGAGCCAGTAAATATGCTTCATGGAATTTAAAAGAAACCTTCATAGAAAAGCAAAAACGGCCTGTGAGAAATATGGTATTCTGTTGATATGATGTCAGGGGCAGAAGCATTTGTTCCTGACTGGTACCAGATTGCTGTGCGCACTGTGCTCCGGCAATCCTGATATAAGGAGATTGAAACATATGCCTGATATTAACATTCTGGTAGTTGATGATGAAAATGAGATTGCTGATCTCTGTGAGATTTATCTGGTTTCTGACGGCTATAACGTCAGAAAGGCTTCTAATGCCGAGGAGGGCCTGAGGATTCTTTCAGAGGAGGAGATACATCTGGTGCTTCTTGATATCATGATGCCGGGGATGGACGGCATACAGATGTGCAAGAAGATAAGAGAAAGCTCTAACGTTCCCATTATCATGCTGTCAGCCAAGGGCAATGACATAGACAAGATCATGGGGCTCGGCATGGGTGCAGACGATTATGTTACAAAGCCGTTCAATCCTCTTGAGCTTACTGCAAGAGTCAAGTCACAGCTGAGACGGTATACCCAGCTTAATCCGAACAGTCAGCAGTCAGCAGCCGAATCCAATGAGATACATATCCGAGGTCTTGTGATCAATAAGGATAACCACAGAGTTACAATTGACGATGAGGAGATCAAGCTCACTCCTATTGAGTTTGATATACTTTATCTGCTTTCCTCCAATCCCGGCAAGGTATTTTCCACCGATGAGATATTCGAGAAGGTATGGCATGAGAAGGTATATGAGGCCAACAACACTGTCATGGTGCATATAAGGCGCTTAAGAGGCAAGATGAAGGAGGATCAGAGACAGGATCAGGACAAGATAATTTCAACAGTCTGGGGAGTTGGATACAAGGTTGAAAAATGATAATATCGCAAAGACATACAGAACACGCTTTGCAGTCAATCTGATTGCTGCGGCATTTCTTACCTGTCTTATTGAAAGCCTGCTAATATTTAATATCGGCAGGCTTATATCTGTATTTGGAGCTTCATATGATCTGAGTGATACGGCACTGGTGCTGTATGTATTCGGGGCGGTTATACTTTTTGCAGTTATATTCTGGCTTCTGCAGCAGCGCTCCATAAAGTATATCGAGGCTCTCTCAAAGCAGATGTCGGCGCTTGCACAGGGAGACTTTAATTCCAAGGTAAAGGTGCAGGGAAATGATGAATTCTCACAGATGGCGGAGGATCTCAATAATCTTGGAGATGATTTAAAACGTCTTCTGGAGGCTGAGCGTGAGTCTGAAAAATCTAAAAATGATCTGATAACAAATATAGCGCATGACCTGAGGACACCGCTTACCTCTATAATCGGTTATCTTGATCTGCTCTCAGGCAGCAAGGCGGCAATGCTCAGCAATGAACAGAAGGAAAGATACCTGAAGATTGCCTGCACCAAATCCCGGCGTCTGGAGCAGCTTATAAACGATCTGTTTGATTTTACCAAGCTTAGCTACGGCAGGATGACCATGAAGGTGGGCTATGTGGATATAGTAAAGCTTCTGGAGCAGCTTCTGGAGGAATCATATCCGAGCTTTGCAGGCAGGGGACTCAGCTACGAGCTCAGAACCAATGTTCCTGCTCTTGAGATTGCGGCGGACGGAGGTCTTATAGCGCGTCTTTTTGATAATCTTATAAGCAATGCCATAAAGTACGGTGCAGACGGAAAACGGGTTATAGTAAGGATCAATGCAGAGCCTAAAAATGACATGGTTGAGGTCAGGGTCATAAATTACGGTTTTACCATAGATGAAAAGGACCTTCCGCTTATTTTCAACAAATTCTACAGGGCTGACAAGGCACGCTCCACTCAGACCGGAGGAACAGGACTCGGACTTGCAATTGCAAAGGATATAGTGGAGCTGCACGGCGGAAGCATAAGTGCAAAATCAGACCTCGAGGGAACCGTATTTACGGTAAGACTTAAGATTCATTTCGATAAGAATAATGAAAATGTCAAACGTGCATAAAAGAGTAATATCGATAATTGCGGCAGCTGCATTAATGCTTCTGCCGGCGGCAGAGGTCTGCGCGTCCCCGGCAACAGAGGCAGAGTCCGCACAAAGACAGACTGAAGAGCAGAGCACAGCTGCAGAGATAGTACTTGATACAGATACGGAGGAAACTGCAGAAGGCAGCCTGAGCCAGGTGTCGGTAACAGCAGACAGAGCTGAAGCGGACAAGGTAAGCCTTGAGCTGAGCTATGGCTACCGCAACATTGCCAAAAACGGACATAAGCTTCCGTTCAGTGTAAGGATAAACAACGGAACAGACACGGATATAGATGGACGTCTTGTCATATCCGTTGACGGAAGCGTTGAGACCGGCATAGATACCTTTGAGCCTGCAGTGAACAGCTACAGCTATGAGGTCAGCATTCCTGCGCAGTCTGAGACCGTATACGACAATGTAATATCAGTGGCCGGAGCTGATGATCTGGCGGAGCTTCAGCTGTATGACGGCGACAGGCTCATTGCAGATCAGAAGGAGCGCATAAGCATTTCCTCCGATGACACTGAGCTGCTCATAGGCATATTGTCTGATACTCCGGACAGACTTGAATACTATAACGGAGTAAGCCTTGCCCAGACCTCGCTCAGGGCAAGGACCATTGAGCTTGATGCGGATACACTGCCGCAGAATGAGCTTGAGCTTGAGCAGCTTGATCTTATAATCATATCCAACTTCAATCCTGACAGGATAAATGACAGACAGTTAAATGCGATAGAGGCCTGGGCCGAGAACGGCGGAGTGCTGCTTATAGGAAGCGGACGCGATAACCGACTGGCGAAGCGCTTTGGAGCCTTCAGAGACGGCTTTGAGATAAGCGAGCCCTACAGAGTAAATATTGACATGGGCATGCAGTATTCAAAGAACGGGCCTGACGGTGCAGTGCTTCCGCTGACGGTCTGCAGCATTAATGTTCAGAGCGGAGTGCAGATTATGCAGTCCTCAGACACTGCAGTGCTGACTGTTGTTAATGAAAATGCAGGAACAATAGGCTTTGCGGCCTATGATCTATGTGACATAGACGAATTCTGTACACAGGAGATCAGCTTTACGGATGATCTGCTGACGGACCTGCTGGGATATTCGCGCATAGAGAGACTTCTTAATGCGGCAGGCAGCAGCCGTGAGGTATATGAGGATACCAATGAATTCATGGGCGTGGCAAGTCCGTCGGATATGCCAGGCATAAGCATTTACATAATATTTGCTCTTTGCTATCTGTCGGCCATGGTGCTGCTGTATTATAAGCTCAGGAACAGGGGACTTGAGCTTTATTATCATGCCTTTGTTGTGGTGACGGCTTTTGCAGGGGCCTTTGTGGTCTGGATCATGGGCTCGGGAAGCCGTTATGACGGCCTCAGCATAGACTACACGGCTGTCAGGGAGATACACGGCAAGGATATATCCGAGTCCGGATATATCAGGATATTCTCTGCCGCCTCGGACGGCTACAGCATAAGTATACCGGCAGGCTATGAGCTCTATCCGATAGTTCATTCGGCAGAGGAGAGTGATACAAGGGCAGACAGCACAGCGGGAAGCTCATCAGCTGATGCAGCCGGCAGGACAGCCCTGAGTACCGATGCGTCAGCGCACAGTACAGCTGTCAGCAGCGAGAGAATCATAGAATTCGGCACGAAGGCATCAGGAGAAAAAAGCATCAGAGCGGCCGGACTCGGACCCTTTGCAGGAACCCTGGCAGAATTTTCAGCTGAAGTCAGTGAGCCGGGAGAGGGCGATGCAGTCAAGGCAAAAATAAGCTTCAGCAGCGAGCTGTTTAACGGAACAGCAGAAAACAACAGTCCGTATGATCTGGAGCATGCAGCCCTGATTCTTTACGGAAGAGTGCTGAAGCTCGGACGCATTAAGGCAGGCAGCAGCATTGAGATTAATGATATGGAGGCGGTCAGCGTGCCGACAGCAGAGCCGTTTGCAGCTGCGGCCTATATAACCGGGCTTGACAGTCTGGACACGGGTGATCAGGACTATGCTGCGACACTTAAGGAGACCCGCTTTTTAAGCAATTATATTGCAGATTCACTTGGCTCCTACTACAGCGGCATCCGTCTTATCGGATTTTCCGAGGGAGAGGATATATTTGACAGCCTTACGGCAGACAGACACGCAGATATAAGCGGAACCATGCTTAAGGCTGTGAGTGCAGAGGCTGAGCTTGGCTCGGACGGAATGGTATGGCGTACGGCACTCAGCACGGATCCTCAGGTGGTATCGGGAGATTATGATACGGCATCCAATACAACAAGAGGAACAGTTGTGCTTGAGTACAGCCTCGGAAGTGATATCAACATTGCCGCATTGTACTTCAACGGACTTTCGGAGCTGTTTAATACAGAGAACCTGTCAGCATTTAATGGACGGATATCCATGTACAATTATATGACCGGAGGCTATGATGACAAGCAGCTTGATTACAGCTACAGCGGAGAGGATATAGCTCCGTATCTTTCACCTGCCAATACGATTACTGTCAGATATATCCCGGATGACAGCATATCCTCAGGTGCGAGAGTATTTCTGCCGGCACCGAATATCATCGGAGAAGAAAAATAATGCTTAAGCTAAAGGATGTAACTAAATTTTACGGGCACTTCTGTGCACTGGACGGCCTGAGCATCAGCATAGACAGCGGAGCGCTGTACGGATTTATAGGACCGAACGGGGCCGGTAAAACCACGGCAATAAGGATCATGACAGGCATACTGTATCCTGATGAGGGTGAGGTTACGGTAAACGGCATGCATATGGAGGAGTCGCCTGTAAGATACAAGAGCATGATTGGTTATGTGCCGGACTCCTTCGGAATCTACAATAATATCAGGGTTAAGGAATATCTGCAGTTTTTTGCCGCATGCTGCGGCAAGGACGGCCTGGAGGCTGATAAGCTGACGGACAGGCTGCTTGAGTATGTGGAGCTTGAAAGCCGCAGAGATTATTATGTGGAAGCACTGTCCAGGGGCATGAAGCAGAAGCTTGCGCTTGCAAGGGCACTGATTAATGATCCGCCGATACTGATAATGGACGAGCCGACCTCGGGACTTGATCCGCGAACCCGCTTTGAATTCAAGCAGATATTAGGAGAGCTTTCCGACAATGGAAAAACCATACTTATAAGCTCCCATATACTTAACGACATTTCAGAGCTCTGTACCGATATAGGCATAATAGATCACGGAAGCATAGTAATGGCGGGCAGGCTGCCGAACGTTATGAAGCTGGTAAGCTCTGAGAATCCTATAATTATCTCAATGGCAGGAAAAATCACCGAGGCTATACAGTTTCTTAAGGAGGACAGCACCGTCAGATCACTTACCATTAAGGGCAGTGATATCATGATTAATTTTGACGGAGGCAAAAAAGCCGAGGCTGAGCTTTTAAGAAGAATGGTGGAGGCAGGATTGCCGGTAAGAAGCTTTTCAAGAGAAAAAGGCTCTCTGGAGTCTATCTTTATGCAGCTTACCGGACATGGAGAGGAGCATGTGATATCAGGCTATGATGCGACTGGGGCCGATAATTAAGAGGGAAATAGAGATTAAGAGCAGAGGGCTTACAATCCCTATGGTCATGACGGTGATTAATGCAGTGCTCTTTGCAGGTGCCATAGCAGCTGTTTCGGCGGCCATACTGCGCATACGTACGGAATTTGCCCTGGATTATGCAGCATTTCTGCATATTTATATGGCAGTTGCCGCCATGCAGTACATAATGGTGCTTTTTATGGTTCCGATATTTACGGCGGATACCATCGCAGGTGAACGTGAACGTGGCACCTTTGACATGCTGCTGACCACAAGGCTGACGGCAGCTGAGATATTTGCAGAAAAGCTCGCGTCGGCGTATGTCAGCATAGCGGTTATCATTATTTCAGGACTTCCGGCGATGCTGATACCGCTTATGTTCGGCGGAGTGCATATACAGAGTGCCGTATTTGCGATGCTGATAATACTTATCGAGGCCTTTGAGCTTATGGCCATAGGCATGCTTACAAGCAGCTTTTCGAAGACTACAGTACAGAGCATTGCACTGTCCTATGCACTGATAGGGGTGCTTACAGCAGGGCCTCTGCTCATATGTGGTATTACAGGCATGTTTTCCGAGGACGGAGGGAACGGCTTCATATATCTTACCGTGATAGATCCGCTGCTCCCGCTTGCAGCTGTGCTGTCAGAGCAGACAGGGGAGGGAACAGAGCTGCTGAGGGAGGTATACGGATTGCTGAACGGTGAGCCTGGACAGCTGTTTCTTAAGTACTCTGCATTTACAGGAATCCTGCTGCAGACGCTTATAAGCATATGCTGCATATTTGCTGCAGTCATACATATAATGCCGCATCGAAACAGGATAGGCCTGAGTCTTAAAGAGCTGTTGAAAAAGCATGTATCAGCAGATACAATAGAAAAGCTATGAAGAAAATTATACTTACAGGAGGAGGCACGGCAGGTCATGTTACACCTAACCTTGCTCTGCTTCCCAGATTAAAGGAATATGGCTATGAGGTACTCTATGTCGGAGGAAAAAACGGCATGGAGGCCGACATGGCTGCTAAGGCCGGGCTTGCCTACAGGGGAATATCAACGGGCAAGCTGCGCAGATATTTTGATCTTAAGAATTTTACCGATCCGTTCAGAGTTATCAAGGGTCTGTTTGACGCTCGAAGCATCATCAGGGAGTTTAAGCCGGACGTTGTATTTTCAAAGGGCGGCTTTGTTGCTGTACCTGTAACCATAGCAGCCTGGATGTGCGGGGTTCCGGTCATTGCCCATGAATCTGATATGACACCGGGTCTTGCCAACAGGATCGCTGCACCGTTTGCCAGGAGGATATGCTGTAATTTCCCGGAAACCGTTAGCCTTCTGCCAAAGTCGAAGGCCGTGCTTACGGGCTCCCCTATAAGGGAGGAGCTGCTGAGCGGAGACCGCAGCACAGGACTCAGTCTGCTGGGCTTTGACGGCAGCAGGCCGGTTCTGCTTGTTATAGGCGGCTCGCTCGGTGCGAGAAATGTTAATAAGGCAGTAAGAAGCGTGCTGGACAGACTGCTGGCAGACTTTGATGTGGTGCATATCTGCGGCAAGGGCAATATTGATGAAAGCAGGAAGGCTTTAAAGGGCTACCGGCAGTTTGAATTTGTAAGCGCTGAGCTTAAGGATCTGTTTGCGGCTGCTGATATATTCATATCAAGAGCCGGAGCCAACTCGATCTGTGAGCTGCTGGCTCTTAAAAAGCCCAATCTGCTTATTCCGCTTTCAGCTGCTGCAAGCCGGGGAGACCAGCTGCTGAATGCAGCCTCCTTTGAAAAGCAGGGCTTTTCCATGGTGCTTAAGGAGGAGGATATTACAGAGGATTCACTTCTTAATGCAGTTTATGCACTTTGGGAGCACCGCGAGGACTATATCAGCGCTATGCAGTCATCACCTGCGGGCAACGGAGTTGAACTGATCACAGCTGAGATTGAGAGCATTACAGCATGAATATTATTGAAGCCGCAAAGGTTATATATAAATATACGGTTCATGATGAGTCGGACAATGTCATAGAGTCACAGACGGCTCTTTCAGATCTCAATCTCAGCATAGAGAAGGGGACCTTTGTATGTATACTCGGACATAACGGCTCCGGAAAGTCAACCTTCGCCAAGCTTATAAACGGGCTTAATCTCCCGGATGAGGGCACAGTGGTGGTTTCGGGCATGGATACGAAAAATGAGGACAAGATACTCAGCATACGCAGAAAGGCCGGAATGGTGTTCCAGAACCCTGACAACCAGATCGTGGCAAATGTGGTCGAGGAGGATGTTGCCTTCGGCCCGGAAAATCTCGGTATGCCGCAGAAGGAAATAACTGAAAGAGTTGATGACGTACTGAACCGGCTTGAGCTTGACGCTGTACGCCTGAAATCTCCCAACAGACTCTCGGGCGGACAGAAGCAGAGAGTTGCTATTGCCGGAATCATGGCCATGAAGCCGGAGTGCATAGTTCTGGATGAACCGACAGCTATGCTGGATCCTTCCGGAAGACGCTATGTTCTTGAAGCAGTCCACGACCTTAACAGGAGAGAGGGCATAACCATAGTGCTTATAACACACTATATGGAGGAGGCTGTCGATGCAGACAGGCTTATAGTAATGGAGCACGGTGAGATTGCCAGGGACAGCCAGGGACAGCCGCTTGACGGCACACCGAGGGAGCTTTTTTCAAAGCCGGAGGAGCTTAAGGCGCATTCGCTGGCTCTGCCGGTTGTTACAGAGCTTGCCTACAGATTAAAGGAGAGAGGCTTAGAGCTGCCGGAAGGCATTCTGACAACAGAGGAATTGATCACAGGTCTCAGGGAGCTTAAGGGAAATGCTTAGAGATATTACACTCGGACAATATTATCCTGCAGATTCATGCATACACAGACTTGATCCGCGAACAAAGCTGTTTGGCACGATGATATTTCTGATATCGCTGTTTATAACATCATCCGCAGTCGGCTACGTGCTTGCAACGCTCGCGCTTGCAGCCTGCATCAGGATGAGCCGTGTACCGTTAAGCTTCATAACAAGGGGACTGAAGGCTGTGCTTATTCTGCTGCTTATCTCGGTTTCCTTCAATATGTTTTTTACAGGAGGTACCACACTTGTACAGCTGGGCTTTCTGCGCATAACACGTGAAGGACTCAGGCTTGCAGGCTTTATGGCACTCAGACTGATATATCTTGTACTCGGCTCCTCTATAATGACGCTTACGACAACACCAACGCAGCTTACCGACGGGCTGGAGAGAAGCCTGCGTTTTCTGAACAGGTTCAGGATTCCGGTTCACGATATCGCCATGATGATGTCGATTGCACTTAGGTTTATTCCTATACTTACAGACGAAACAGACAAGATCATGCGGGCGCAGAAGGCCCGTGGCGCGGATTTTGACTCAGGAAGCATTATAAGACGAGCCAGAGCCATGGTGCCTATACTGGTCCCGCTCTTCATTGCCGCATTCAGAAGAGCATCGGATCTTGCACTCGCCATGGAGGCACGCTGCTATCACGGCGGAGAGGGCAGAACCAAGATGAAGCCGCTTACATATGCCGAACGTGACAGGATTGCTTATGCGCTTATCCTGATATATCTGGCAGTTATGTTTGCAACGAGGTTTACAGGATGAGCTTAGAGGTCAGACATCTTACACATATATATAATAAGGGCACAGCCATGGAGTCCTGTGCTGTAAAGGATGTAAGCTTTACTATTGAGGACGGAGACTTTGTCGGAATCATAGGGCATACGGGCTCAGGAAAATCAACGCTGATTCAGCACCTGAACGGACTTGAGGTTCCGACAGAGGGAACGGTGCTTTATAACGGCGAAGACATATTTGCCGAGGGCTATGATCTGAAGGCACTCAGAGGAAGGGTTGGTCTGGTATTTCAGTATCCGGAATACCAGCTGTTTGAGGAAACTGTTCTGAAGGACGTGATGTTCGGCCCGCTGAATATGGGATGCACTGAAGATGAGGCGGAGAACCGTGCCAGGGCAGCGCTTAAATCCCTGGGACTGGATGAAAGCTATCTCGGCAGAAGTCCGTTTGAGCTTTCCGGAGGTGAAAAACGTCGTGCAGCGCTTGCGGGCATACTTGCAATGGAGCCGGAGGTGCTGATACTGGATGAGCCTACGGCAGGCCTGGATCCTCAGGCAAGGCTTGAGATGCTTAATCTTGTCAGAAGACTTCATGAGGAACGCAGGCTGACTGTTCTGCTGGTATCGCACAGCATGGATGACGTGGCAGAATATGCGAATAAGATACTGGTCATGAATAAGGCTGAGCTAAAGTTCTTTGATACTCCGAAGGAGGTATTTAAGCACAGTGAGGAGCTGAAGAGCTTCGGACTTGCAATACCTGAGATAACAGAGATTGCCATAGCACTTAATAAGGCAGGCTTTGATGTGCCGACCGATATATCGACCATTGATGAAGCGACAGATGCGATAGCTGCACTGTATGGCAGATAAAATTACAGTATTTTGTATCTGTTTAGCACCTGTCATATTTCAATGTGAATTGCCTGCTTGCAGGTAAATTCACATTGAAATATGACAGGCAGCCAAGGCTCGAAGAGCCTCTGGCCAGCTGCATCGAGGATTTGCGGAGCAAATTCGAGATGGGTGCTAAACAGTTACCAGTATTTTCTTAAGCAGAGTACGAAAGGAAGCACGGACATGCGAAGAATAAGGCTTACGGTTGCATATGACGGCACAAACTACTGTGGATTTCAGATACAGCCGAAGCTTCCGACCATAGAAGCCGAGCTTAATCGTGCTCTCAGCGAGCTGACAAATGAGGATATTGTGGTGATTGGAGCGAGCCGCACGGACAGCGGTGTGCATGCCGAGGGAAATGCTGCCGTTTTTGATACTGAATCATCAATACCTGCTGACAGATTTCCGCTTGCACTTGTAAGCTTTCTGCCGCCGGACATCAGAGTGACAAAGGGCGAGGAGGTGTCTGCGGACTGGCATCCTCGAAGAAATGACTGTATAAAGACATATGAATACACCTATGACTGCGGACAGGTGGAAAACCCTAAGCTGAGGCTTTATACCTCATTTTCAAAAAGAAAACCTGACATAAGCCTTATGCTGCAGGCAGGAGAATATCTTACGGGAGAGCATGACTTTACATCCTTTGCAAATCCGTCCTCACAGGTGCTAAAGGAGGGCGGCAGCGCGGTAAGACATATATATTCCGTTGAGGTATATGAGGAAGAGGAGTTCGGAGGGCTTAATACAGCAGTGACCATACGTATTACCGGAAACGGATTTCTGTACAACATGGTCCGTATAATAGCCGGAACGCTTATGAATGTCGGAAATGGGCTGTGGACACCTGATAGAGTTCGCGAGGCCTTAGAGGCTAAGGACCGCACCAAGGCAGGTCCTACGGCCGAGGCAAAGGGACTTACACTTATCGGGATAAACTATATATAAGGAAATGCTGATTTACCGCATTTTCCGGTTGACATCAGAGGCACTGAAACGTATAATACAAGGGCTGTTCGATAAAAACGGCAGTTTTTAATGCGGAAACCATTAGCCCCGGCTGGAAGCATTAACCTATTTTAAATATTTATATTAGGAGGGTAACCATGAAAAGTTATGTGGCTACACCGGCTACCATTGAGAGAAAGTGGTACGTTGTTGACGCAACAGATAAGACTCTTGGACGCCTTGCTTCAGAAGTGGCTAAGGTATTAAGAGGAAAGAACAAGCCTACCTATACTCCGTTCCTTGATACAGGCGATTATGTTATCATCGTGAACGCTGAGAAGTTCAAGGTATCAGGCAAGAAGATGAGCCAGAAGACATACTTCAGTCATTCTAAGTATATCGGCGGTACAAGAACTCTTACACTTGCACAGATGCTTGAGAAGCATCCTGAGCAGATCATCGAGCACGCAGTTAAGGGTATGCTTCCTAAGGGAGCACTCGGCGATGCTATGTATAAGAAGTTATTTGTTTACTGCGGACCGGATCATAAGCATCAGGCACAGAAGCCGGAAGAGCTTACATTTTAATCGGCGGGAGGAAGTATAAATGGCATCTACACAGTATTACGGCACAGGCCGTAGAAAAAAGTCAATCGCAAGAGTATATGTTACTCCGGGAACCGGAAAGATTACTGTTAACGGCAAGGATATCGAAGAGTACTTCGGTCTTGAGACACTTAAGGTTATCGTTCGTCAGCCGTTTGCAGCTATCGGTGCTGAGGGTAAGTTCGATGTTAAGGCTAATGTTCACGGCGGCGGAATCGCAGGCCAGGCAGGCGCTATCAGACACGGCATTGCACGTGCTCTTCTTCATGAGGATGATGAGAACAGAGCAGCTCTTAAGAAGGAAGGCTTCCTTACAAGAGATTCTCGTATGAAGGAGCGTAGAAAGTACGGTCTCAAGAAGGCTCGTAAGGCTCCGCAGTTCTCAAAGAGATAATATTATCTGTCAGAGCTATATCAGAGGGATTGTCGAAGGACAGTCCCTTTTTTTACTTTGCATATCTGGCCAGCTGCATCGAGGATTTGCGAAGCAAATTTGAGATGGGTGCTGAACAGATACGAATTTGCTTATATTCATGATATGTTCATTGGGCCAGAAGTGTTTGCCCTAATGGATACCGGTTTGTTCAGCAATGAGCGTTCCCGCATTTTTTTCAAAGACATCTGAATCCCGCATTATAATATCCTACCTTTTGTTAAGGAAATGCTGATTTAATCAGCATTTCCTTAAGAGCTCCGCTGGATCGCACGGATTTGCAG